>NZ_JBFUIC010000275.1:0-5510 GCF_056402075.1 Pseudomonas sp. P4_C3 | reverse complement strand
TGAGCTTTTCCAATGGTACGACTGGAACGCGACGCTAGATGTGAGTTTCGTTTCCCGTTCCGCCTTTTTGCACGGCAGGAAGCGCAGGTGTCGCGTTGTATGAGGGGGGGGCGCAAGCATGGAGAGATTCGCAGCTCATTGATAGATCGGTTTCGATCACCACTTGGCTTTAAAGCCCCAACTCCAAGGCCAGCAAGTCCGACAACGGCTGGGGACGTCGAATCAATTTAGCTTGCCCTTGCTCGATCAACACTTCCGGCAACAGTGTGCGGCTGTTGTAATTGGATGACATGGAGGCGCCGTACGCGCCGGTATCGTGCATGACCAGCAAGTCGCCAACCTGCGCTTCAGGTAACAAACGGGGTGTGACGCCCTGTTCATCCTGCGTAAAAATATCGCCGGATTCGCACAGGGGACCTCCCACTACACAGAGGTGCTCCGGACGACTGACCGGGACACCTTGGGAGTCCAGCAAGGTCATGTGGTGATAGGCGCCATAGAGGGCTGGCCGCATCAGGTCATTGAAGCCGGCGTTCACCAGGATGAAGTTTTGGCTACCGACTTTTTTGACCGCGCGGACTTCGGTAACCAAATAGCCTGACTCGGCTACCAGGAAGCGACCGGGCTCGATCTCCATCCGTACCGGGTGAGCGAGAAAAGCCTCGATGTCCTGTCTGGCCTGGCGCCATGCGTTCGCATAACGCTGGATATCCACCGGTTCATCCCCCACACGATAAGGCGTGGAAAGCCCCCCGCCTATGGAGAAAGCTTCGATATCGTGGTCGAGTGCCCTCACGGCCGAGACCATGGCACAGCCCACTTGCTCAAGGTGCGCGTAATCCACACCTGAACCGATATGCATGTGCAATCCCACCAGCTTCAGCCCGAATTGCCGAATCACGCTGAGCGCTTCTTGAACCTGGTCATGCCAGATCCCATGCTTGCTGTTTTCACCACCGGTATTGGTCTTGCGGCTGTGGCCATGGCCGAACCCTGGATTGATCCGCAGCCAGACGCGATGGCCGGGAGACTGTTGGCCCAATTGGCGGAGCATATCAATCGAGCCGGTGTTGACCTCAATGTTCAGTTCGACGACGCGTCGCAATGTCGCTTCATCGAACAGATCACAAGTCAGAACAATGCCTGCCGGGTCGCCGGCAGGGCTGTATCCAGCGAGCAGCGCCCGCTCGATTTCACCCAGTGATACGGCATCGATCCGCACGCCTTGTTCGCGGATCAACCGGAGAATATGCAGGTTGGAACAGGCTTTTTGCGCGTATCGAATGACATCGAAGCCTTGCAGTTGGTCGATGCGTGCCCTGATGGTCTTCGCGTCATAACACCAGAGCGGGGTGCCGTGCTGTCTCGCAGTCTCGGCTAATTGCTGGAAAACGGAATGGTTGGGCATGGAGGTATTCAATCTGAAGTAAAGAGAGAAGCCATCATGTCGACCATTCAGCATTCAATAAAATATCTATTCTTTGCTAGTCGATTCAGTTTTGATATAGGCCTTGATCAACTGACGGAGGCCAGGTGTGGGAATTTCCATACGGCATATCGAAGTCTTCCGCGCCATCATGCAGGCGGGGAGCGTCACCGGAGCGGCCCGCTTACTATTTACTTCCCAACCCACGGTCAGTCGGGAACTGGCGCGGCTTGAAAGCATCTCTGGCCTTCGGCTGTTTGATCGAGAGGGAGGGAGGTTGGTACCGACGGCTCAGGCCATTATGCTGCTCGAAGAAGTTGAACGTTCCTACATCGGGTTGGAACGAATCAACAGCGTTGCACAGTCGATCCGTCGCTTCGAACATGGCCAACTGAGCGTCGCCTGCCTTCCGTTGTTTTCCCAGACGCTGTTGCCCAAGGTCTGTAAGCACTTTCAGCAACAGCATGTCGGCATAGGCTTGAGCATTGCTGCACAGGAATCCCCCTTACTGGAAGAGTCACTCAGCGCCCAGCGTTACGACCTCGGATTGACCGAGGGTGAGCATGTACCTCGAGGCACCCAAGGGGAATTGCTCTTTTGTTCCGACATGGTCTGCATACTGCCAGAGGGTCACTCTTTGCTGTCCAGGCCGCTGCTCGTAATGGAAGATTTTCGCGGTGTCGATTTCATCAACTTTTCGGGTCTGGACATCTATCGTCAGACGCTCGATGAGCACTTTCGTCAGGCCGGAGTCGAACGGCATACCGTCATCGAAACAACCAACGCCGCATCGGTCTGTGCCATGGTCAGGCAACAGTTGGGGGTGGCGATTATCAACCCTTTGACCGCCGTGGAGGAATCAGGCAGAGGATTGGCCATTCGGCCGATCAATGTGTCCATTCCCTATCGCGTTATGTTGATCAGGCCTGATTATCGGCCCTCCTCTATCTTCGTCGATGCCTTCTGCAAGTCGTTGAGCGATGAGGCGCTGTGTCTTGCCAATGCACTAGAGGGTTCCAGTTAAAAGATAGCCATGCTCTAGCATGAGCGCTCCCATCATGACCCCGCGCATCAATGGCTGCGTGAGTACATCGCGGACTCGGTGTGATCCGAACAAAGCGTTCTACCTCTCAGGCTGTACGATATCTAGCAGTTGGCCGTAATGAAGAATCTTCTTTTCGGCAAGGATTTCGAGCGTTGTGTACGCGCGAAGCAATGTCGGATACCGGGACGGATCACCCTCTCGCCCCAGTGCGCAATTCAGAGTGTTCTCGCTAATGCATCACCTTGGCGCGGATCCAGCACAAAATCCCCATAAGCAAGCATGGCGGCATCCCAATTCACATCCATATGGGACGCCATCACCTGAATGTCACGCCAGTGCCGTTGCACCGGACTCGCATCAAAAATCGCCGCAGTCCCCATTTGCCACACCAGCCGTTGCACGGCCTGCACGCACAACCGAATCAGATACGCACGATCGCGCTTGAGGGTGACCAACTCTTGCAGAGACAGTGACCTGCGGGCGACACCTGCGCTATGGAGTAAAAAGGTAATGGCTTGGTAAAGGTGTCTGGCGCAGCTCAACTCCGCAGCACTCTCCGCGAGTCGCTCCAGCCATATTGGCCGAGCCTTTAATGCCCCGCCCTCCTTCGTGGGTTCATGCTTTCGCAGTGCTGCAATGCAGTCGTCGTAGGCCCCCTCCGCGCAGCCAAGCACCGGGCCGATGTGCAGACTGCCCAGATACGGAATGAACTCCACATCAAACAGGTAGCCGTCCGGATTGTGCCTGGCGCCTGCCGGTGCCGGGCCGAAACACTCGGATTGCGAGACGACCCAAGCATCCGGCACAAAGACATCATCCAGCCGCAGGTCTTTTGATCCGGTACCGCACATTCCAGCAACGTGCCAGACATCCTCGATCTGAACCTGATCCGTGCGGAGCGTGAACAACAGCGTTTGGCCGAACGATGCGCCACRAGGATCCTTGCCGGACACGATCACCCAGTTGGCATGATCGATCCCTGAACTGAAACGCCAGGTTCCGCCGATACGAAAACCACCGTCTTGCTTCAGGATCGAGACCCCTTTGGACACGGAAGCAGTCGCAATGATTTGCCCGGCGCCATCGGCAAAGACCTGCTCCTGACAGGTGGGAGGAAGCCGCCCGACAATCGCCGCATGGCTGCCCACCAGACCTATCATCCAACCGGTCGACGGACAAGCGCGTGCGGCAATTCGGGAGGTTTCAACCAGGGTTGGCCAATCGCGCTGCAGCCCACCATAGCGTCCAGGCACAAACAACTGCATAAGCCCTTCTGCAAGTAATTCCTCCACCGTCTGCTGCGAAACACAGCGAGCCTGTTCGGTTTCAGCGGCACGGGCCCGCCACCGGCCAAGCAGTTTTCGCGCGCGATCGCAGGTTTCATGATGTTCCAATGACAGGTTAGCCATCCAGTCCATGAACTTCGTTACCTCGACAATCAGCATTAGGGACAAAGTTTCCTGACAACCGGAGACTCGAAGCAGAACCCTTCGGGGATAAAGGGCTCGCCTAGCAGTTCGATGAACCTGCGGATGCAGTTTTCGTCATTGGACGCGACAAACTCATAGAAATTGGTGCCGTTCCAGATGACATAGATATGAGAAAAATAGCGGGACGCGGCTTCGACGAAATCAGAGAAAAGGATCTGACCGTTTTCCATCTGCACTAACATGGCCTCCCTTTTCCAGGCTATCTGCGCCTCGGAAAAATAATGAGACTTGTGCTGTTCGTCCTTTACCCGCGCCCGTCGCTCATACTCTTGGATGTCGCTCTGATTGCATTTTTCCAGAAAGAAAGCGAGGCCATCCTCTCGCAAAAAGCGGGAAACGAACTTCAGGTGCTCATCCCTGTTTCTGCCATAGAATTGAAAGGCCGCCATCTCATAGAGGTAGTCGACTCCGCAAAACAGCGAGTCGACGCCTAAGGCGTCCGCCACGATATCCTCTGTGATCTGAAGAAATGACCCCGAATAAAATGCAGAGATTTCCTTGTCGGTGTGGGCGTCGAAATGTTGCTGGTTGGCYTTGTTCGGAGAATTGGTCAGGGTTCTGATGGCCCCATTGGAATACTTCGCCAGGGTCCTTGCACTGCTCCCGTCAAACGCATCGATTTCCCACAGGGAAAAGTTTCGATCGTCTTTTTTTCGTCGCTCACGGGTATATCGGTCGAGCGCCACACCGATGCGTGAAAGCTCTTCCACAATCCCCGGCACACTGGCCAGGAAGTGCGAGAAAAGCGGCCCCGTCTGCGTCACCAGCAAATCATGGTAGGCCCTGACATCATCGTCCTGGATACGCTCACGAATTCTGGTTGTCACAGCCTGCCTGGGCACCTGGACCTTCCCGTTTGCCAGATCGTCAAAATAATCGGCCAGTTTGTTCATCGCAGAATCGACAAACGCAGGGTTTGAATCTGTGGTCATTTCCGTAATTCCATTTACGCGTTAAGTGTTTATTAAATTGCGATAGCGCCGGCGGCCAGGAGATGCGCCGTGGTTTTGCCGTTGAGGTTGCGGGGCAACGCCGCATGAAAACTGACAATGGCGGGCACCATGTACCAATCCAGCTGCGTGGCGCAGTACTGGATGAGCGCATCAGCGGACAACTCATGGCCTTCTTTCAATACCACGCAGGCCTTCGGAACCTGACCGGCCACTTCGTCAGGGACGGGGATCACAACCGCTTCGCTCACGGCTTCATGAGCGACGATCACATGCTCGATTTCCCGGGGGTTCACCTGAAAAGTCCGCCGCGTAAATACGTTGTCTTTTCTACCGACGAAATAGAGATACTGTTCACTGTCCCGTTTGAACAGGTCACCGGTGAAGTAAACCCGCGCTTCACCGAACAGATTGTTTTTAACGACCTGGCGGGTCAGTTCTGGTTTGTTCCAGTAACCGAGCATGACCAAATCACCCGCGACCACAAGTTCTCCCACACAATCAGGCCGGGTAATCAGTTGCCCGGCATCGTCAACCAGGAATACGTTAACCCCGGCAATCGCCTTACCCACCGAGCCGGGGCGTTGATCAAGTTGCTC
>NZ_JBFUIC010000274.1:0-5524 GCF_056402075.1 Pseudomonas sp. P4_C3 | reverse complement strand
TTTCTGCGTAAAGGTCGTCACTTTTGGGTGGGCGAATCATTCATCAATAGAGGGGTTTGGTGATGGTTTGTGTTTGTAATCGATTGATTTTTATAAAGAATCATGTGCTGCTTGGTACCCATTGTAACAGAGTGTGTATTTTTAGATTTTGCGTGATATTTGTTTAAAACCTGTACTGAGTACATCTGGGATTTTGGATTAGTTGAAAATGTTGAGTGGGCCTGAGCAGTCGGGCTAGAAGAAGCAATCGTAAAAAAGTCGTGGGTGGGGTACCTGATGGTACGTTGAGTTATTTCTATAACATATGATGTGGTTGGTGTTTTGGTATATTTCAAACTAATCTGGTTCATGGTGTTGTATGTATTTATTGCTGCTATTGGTTGTGCTTAAATAACTGGAGGTTGCAATTTTATAAAAGAGCGCAGCACTACATCGGAGGATTATTTTTTTTATGCCTAGAACAGCAATCCGAGTTGCCCAGGAGAGGGCTGACTTAATTGGTCCGTCCACAAAAAATTAACAGAGCCGCGTTCAGGTAGTGGCAAATACGACCAGTTCGTATATTGCGTCCATCGAGGTGCGGTCACTGATGAACACGGCCGCAAAGAAATGCATCAGCCTGGGCGAGCCGATCGTCTATGCATTGGTGAGAGTCCATCAGTGTAAAAAAAACGTTATGCAATCTCCAAATAGAGCCGGCCCTTGTGATAGCAGGCGAAGCCCTACCTAAACCTCTCATATAAGTGGGTTAATTTATTTGGGAGGTGGGCTATCACAGAGTCTTAAACATATGTGGGAGAAAACCTATGGATATAGGCTATGCACGTACTTCAACCATCGAACAAGAAGCTGGTTTTGAAGCCCAGTTGCGCGAATTAGAACGATGTGGTTGTGAAAAAATATTTAAAGAACAGGTATCGTCCGTGGCCCAGCGCGTCCAGCTTGAAGCGGCCATTGAGTTTGCCCGTGTGGGGGATACCTTTGTGGTCACTAAGCTCGACCGGCTGGCTCGCTCGATCACCGACCTGCTGCAGACACTGTACCGATTGGAACTGAAAAAGGTTGAGGTCAAGATTCTCAATCTGGGGCTGGACACCAGCACGCCCACCGGCAAGTTAATCCTGACCGTGTTGGGAGGGATTGCCCAGTTTGAGCGGGAAATGATGCTGGAGCGGCAGCGCGAGGGGATCGGCAAAGCGCAGAAGGCCGGCAAATACAAGGGACGTAAGCCAATCCACGAGGAAAAACGCGCGGCCATACTGCGCCTGGCGGGGGAGGGCGTGACTAAGGTCGAGATTGCCAAGCAGCTTGGCGTCGGGCAGGCCACGGTTTACCGCGAACTGGCCCTTTACCGTACCGATGCCGTGACTCGGTCAGCTGTCCCGCTCACTTCTGAACTATGAAGGGGGGAATTCGGTTTTTTCTGCCATGCCCAAGTATCCCACAGCTATTGGATGTCTTATGCTCCGTGACTGGTCCTGCTTCGCCGCCTACGGCGTCCTGCCCCTGACTGTCGAAGCCACCTACAGCCGCCGCTGTACAACCTGAAAGAACCGGGGGGAGGGCACACACAGCGCAGAGGCGCGTTGAGCCTTTGTGCCGAACTGGAACAACACAGTCGGCGCCCAGCGAGCGCCAGCGGGCTGCTGGGCCGCGCCGTGCTGGACGAACTGATGGTCTTCGCCCGGCTCTACGTCGGCGACTTCGACCACGAATGGCACCACCAGCTTCGATCTCGGCGACCCGTTGGGCGAGGTCTACCTACGCCAAGGTCTGGCCAGCCGAAACCACGCGCCTGCACCACAACTGCCGCAAGGGTGCCAAACAGCCGCAGGTCGACGGGCGTGCACCAGGCCAGTGGTCGGACGGAGTAGCGGCAGTAGCTGCAATATGCAGTAAAATTTCCACTCAATTCCCTCGACTAGAGCATCCGCCATGCCACGTTTTACCCTCGACCTGTCGGACGAGATCGACGGCGCGCTGACCGACATCGCCAAGCAAAGCGGCATCACCAAGGCCGAAGCCATGCGCCGGGCGTTCGCCCTGCTGGCGGTGGCCTACGCCGAGAAGAAGAAGCCCGGCTTCTCCCTGGGCATTGTTCRTGAACGCGACGATCACACCCTCGAAGCGGTTGGCCGCGTGGTAGGGATCTGATGGACACGCCGGAGATTGATCTGGACGCCCTGATCGCGGCCATCACCCCAGAGAATCGGCATGCGCCGRTCGACTGGGGTCCGCCAGTTGGCAAGGAGGTTTGGCCGTTCTTAACCCCTTCTGAGAAGGAGGAGCCAACACCATGGCCACCCACGGTTTGAGCCAAGCCGAACTGGACAAGATCCATGCCGCGATCAGCCAGTTGATCGACCAGACAATCCAGCGCAATGAAGAGTCGCGCAAGGTCAGTGCCGAGGTCCCGAAACCGACAGTCGAGGCCTGCAAGTTCACCCGTGAAACCTTCTGGTATCCGATGGCCGTGGTGACTGGGCTCTACTGTGTCATCGCCGTGATCATGACCGTGATTTACAGGCTGCTCCACTAAACCGGCGTAACTATGCCTCCAGCCGACACGGGAAGCCCCCCATATCCTGGATGCCGCCTGCCCAGTTTGAGCGGGAGATGATGCTGGAACGGCAGCGCGAGGGGATCGACAACCGTCCCGCTCACTTCTGAACTATGAAGGCGTCAATTCGGATTTTTCTGCCGTGCCCAAGCCCCCCATACTTGTTGGTGGAGGTCTTATGCCCACCGACACCCCCGCTGGTCCGAGCGTACTCTCGCGCCTCCACCTTGGAGCAGGGCGTTGAGCAAAATCGGCAATTGCTCGGAGCATTTGGTGAGCAATATGGCCAGTTCATCGCCGGGTTCTACCCGGAAAACGAATCCGGTACGAAGCTGCACCGCTCGGAACTGTTCCGCCTGCTCGATGACTCCCGACCGGGGGGCATCCTGCTGTGCGAGCAGGTGGACCGCCTTAGCTGGTGAACGCGGACTGACAAACCCTGTGCAGGATCATCCACGCGAAGGGGGCAGGTGGCCGCGCCCAAGTCCGCTGTGCAGAAAGGCAGATGCTCCTTGCCATTGAAGGTAAGCGATGAACGTGACGAAACACTAGCCGCAGGACTGAAGCACGAACGAAACTGCGGCCGGTTGGAAAGCTGACCGAAGGTTTACGGCTGCCCGAAAGGAACCGACAGGAAGGGCTCAATCGCTCCCGCAGGGCAGAGCTTTGCCCGTTACTTTTAGCTACCTTTTCTTATATATATTAATATTGAATTATTATTTATTTATATTAGAAAGGAAGGCTAAAAAAGCGAGAGTTTTCTAAGTGATAATAACTTGCATCGAAAACCCTCAAAAATTAAGTCGCTAAGTGTTCTTGGTTGACTTGGTGACTTGTTTGTCAAGCAAAGCCTTCGCGGGTCTGTTCGCATCTTTTTAGGTGATTCGTAATAAAATCAATATCTTGAGAGTTTTATCCGATTATCGCTTTTGAGAAAAGTTATTGCTATTAGCGTTACTCTAGCTAGTCGTTTAAGTAAGCGAATAAATAGCAAGCAAATAATCATTCAGGTAACCGATAAGTAGTCAGTGCAAAAGCGTAAAATCTCAAAACTAGGTATCCAGTCGAGTAGTCGATACACAGGTTTTGTTGCTGCGTTTTCCGCGCACTAGCCGTCATTGCGGCGTGGGTTGATCGCGCATTAGTAGTCAATCCAGCTCCTGACACCAGGGCGCGAGCATCCTCATCGGTTTCCGGATCCACCAGCTTTCGAATCGCTATCTTGATCAGCGCGCCTGACACTCTTCTTCGGTTCCGCTATTAGCCGCCTCCGATATCGCTACCTCAGCTTTCAATAGGTTCGCGTGCAGGGCAGTGCGTATTGCCGCCTGCTCCTGTCCTCTTAATGATGGCCTCTCGGTGGAGGGCGGGAACATGCTGAAATTCTGACTCCCAAAGCCCGCTAAGATTTTTCGCCCAGAAACAGTCAGAGCTCTCCACTTTCGTGGCGAGCTCTGTCAAACGATGCCCAGCTTTGCAGCTGGGTAGGATCAGTACGCGCTGGTTACAGAAATCCACCTCGTCGCGGCTTCCACGATGCCCAGCCTTGCAGCTGGGTAGGATCTCCCCGTTCGTAACCCATTGAGCGGAAGGGGGACTTAACAGCGGTTCCGCGAACGGGGCAGGATAACGTATATCATGGTATCCATCGAATGCAGCTTAGGCCATTACAGCCTTCCTAGTTCAGTTGTTTGCGTTGGACGCGAGCCTCTCCGGTTCTGGATGGTAGCCTGAGGTTCGCTCTGCAGTACTCAGGGTGCGATATCGGCCGCATTTGGCAATTGCCGAACGCCAGATGGCCTGCACCCCTTCCAGCTTCTCGAGGGTGTCAACTGGACGTTGTCGCAGCAAACGCACCTCTTCCAGAGTCAACGGCTCTAACCACTGTGGCCAGACGTAGTGGTCTTCGTCAAAGCCTGTGGTTTCGGCACGGTGTGGGCTGACCGGAAGAACAGGATGCAAGGGCAACGCTTCAATCGCGAACCAGACACTGAAAGGTTGGCAGGGAGGATCGCTGTCGGTCGGGGCCGCGGCTTCACATGCATGCCTTCTCACAGCAACTGGGTCCCAACCGAATCTGAGCTTCTTGATCTTTTCGTAAGGCTCGCCGAAAAGCACTTTGTGCAGGCGGGTTTCAATGGTTTTCTTATCCCTGGGCGGAGCAAGTGTTTTGGCAAGATAGCGGATGTTGTCGACGAACTCTTGCCGGCCGGCTGAAAAGTCCAGGCTATTCGGCGTCACGAAGCCAGATTTGGAAACAACTGCGTCCGTGGCAAATGCTGCGAGGAAGGCCAAAGCACGGGGATTGTCGCGCATGCTGTTAGCCGCGGCACGATAGTCTGCGGGGCGAATGCGGTTGAGTTTGCTGACGTCTGCTTGCGAGCCGTCGTCCTGCGTTACCTTAAAATTGAACTCTGTGGCCTCCGAGCGGCCGCGCATGTGTGTGGTCATGCCGTCCAGCAGCGCTGGCCAGTCGATGCCATGCAGCCGTGCATAGCCGGCTGGCCAGGACAGGCGAATGTCCAATCCGAGGTCTTGCCCGCAGACGCGCAACAGGCCAAGCGCCGCCATGAATCCTTGGGGAGAGGCGATGCGCAGCCCGATCAGGTCAATGTAAGGTGCATCGGAGCTCTGAGTCATTGAATATCACCTTCCGGCTAAAGGGCTTCCTCCATCGAGGCGCGGGCGTCGGCGACGCGCAGGCGCCACTCCAGCTGGGCCAGTTGCCAAGGACCATGCTGGTTCAGGACCTCGCTCCAGTGCTTCGGCCAGTGGTTGTCCAGCGCGGCGAAGTGGGAGCCGGGAGCTGTGGGGTCACTGCAACTCTTTAACCAAGGCCGACCATGTCCGTGGTGCGTCGCCACCAGATGACGGATCAGTGGGTCTTTGATTAGCACGAAGTCGAGACTGGCAAACTCATGGCGGAAGCCCGTGGGCAGACCGGACTGCCGGTAAGCCATGAAC
>NZ_JBFUIC010000273.1:0-5530 GCF_056402075.1 Pseudomonas sp. P4_C3 | reverse complement strand
AGCAAGTACTGGAAGGCAACGACGTCACGCAAAAGACCCAGCAGCACCTGGATCGCTGCCTGTCGTGCCGCAACTGTGAAACCACCTGCCCGTCGGGCGTCGACTACCACAACCTGCTGGACATCGGTCGAGCGGTGGTCGATGCGGCGGTGCCGCGCCCGCTCGGTCAGCGCCTGTTGCGCGAGGGGTTGCGGCAGACCGTGCCGCATCCGGACTTGTTTAAAAGCCTGGTCAATAGCGGTCAGGTGTTCCGCGCGTTGCTGCCCGGCACCCTGCAAAGCAAGTTGCCGCGAACTGTCTACCCGGCCAAGCCGCGGCCCATGACCCTGCGTGAGCGTCAGGTGCTGATGCTCGAAGGTTGCGTGCAGCCCAGCCTGTCACCCAACACCAATGCCGCGGCGGCGCGGGTGCTGGACCGGTTGGGGATCAGCGTCATCGCGACCCGCGAGGCCGGTTGCTGCGGCGCCGTGGATTACCATCTGGACGCCCAGGCCGCCGGCCTCGATCGCGCCCGGCGCAACATCGACGCGTGGTGGCCGGGCATCGAAAAAGGCGCCGAAGCGATTGTGCAGACTGCCAGCGGTTGCGGCGCCTTTATCAAGGATTACGGCCATCTGCTCGCCAGCGACCCGGCCTATGCCGACAAGGCAAAAAAGGTCAGCGTGCTGGCCCGGGACCTGGTGGAAGTGTTGCGCGACGAGCCGCTGGGGAAACTTGGCATCCACGCCTCCCAACGCGTGGCCTTCCATTGCCCCTGCACCTTGCAGCATGGACAGAAACTCGGCGGTGCCGTGGAAGCACTGCTGACCGAACTCGGTTTCAACCTGACGTCAGTCCCCGACGGGCACCTGTGCTGCGGCTCGGCGGGCACCTATTCGCTGACTCAGCCCGAACTGTCGCGGCAGTTGCGCGACAACAAGCTCAACGCCCTGGAAAGCGGCCATCCCGAGGTGATTGTCACGGCCAACATCGGCTGCCAGACGCACCTCGACGGCGCGGGCCGAACCCCGGTGCGGCACTGGATCGAACTGGTCGAAGACGCCCTGCCTTAACTAAACCCTGGAGATGTCCATGAACCGCAAAGCCGTGCTGAGCCAGACCGAAGTCCAGCAGATCATCAAAGCCGCCCGCGCCGAAGCACAGGCCAATCAATGGGCCGTGACCATCGTGGTAGTCGATGACGGCGGCCACCCGCTGGCCCTCGAGCGCCTCGACGGCTGCGCGCCTGGCAGTGCCTACATCGCCACCGAAAAGGCGCGGACCTCAGCCCTCGGGCGGCGCCAATCGAAAAGCTATGAGGACATGGTCAACGCTGGGCGCTACGCTTTCCTGTCAGCACCGTTGCTGACCTCGCTTGAGGGTGGCGTGCCGATCGTTTTCGATGGGCAGGTGATTGGTGCTGTTGGTGTGTCGGGCGTCAAGCCCGGGCAGGATGCGCAGGTGGCCAAGGCCGGGGCGCAGTGCGTGAAATGAACAGAATGCACATCAAACATCCACCATAGCCCCCTGTGGGAGCGAGCTTGCTCGCGATGGCGGCAGACCAGTCGACATCTATGTTGAATGACACTCTGCCATCGCGAGCAAGCTCGCTCCCACAAGGGTCCGTGTTAAACCAGCCGAGAGGAGTTGCAGCAATGACCCGTCTAACTGCCAAAGACTTCGCCCCTGAACTGCTGGAACTCTACGACTACTACGCCCACGGCAAGATCAACCGCCGGGAGTTTCTCGACCGTGCGGCGCTGTTTACCTTCGGCGGTTTGACCGCGGGTGCCCTGCTCGCCGCGTTGAGCCCCAACTACGCACTGGCCGAGCAGGTCGAGTTCACCGATCCGGACATTCTTGCCGAATACATCACCTACCCGTCGCCCAAGGGCCACGGCCAGGTTCGTGGTTATCTGGTGCGTCCGGCCAAGGCCACCGGCAAGGTGCCGGCGGTGGTGGTCGTGCACGAAAACCGCGGGCTCAACCCGTACATCGAAGACGTCGCCCGGCGTGTGGCCAAAGCTGGTTTCATCGCCCTCGCCCCGGACGGCCTGAGTTCGGTCGGCGGTTATCCCGGCAATGACGACAAGGGCCGCGAACTTCAGGCCACGGTCGACCCGGAAAAGCTGATGAACGACTTTTTCGCCGCCGTCGAGTGGATGATGAAACACCCCGCCGCCACTGGAAAAGTCGGTATCACCGGGTTCTGCTACGGCGGTGGCGTGACCAATGCCGCTGCCGTGGCCTATCCGGAACTGGGTGCCGCCGTATCGTTTTATGGCCGTCAGCCAACGGCCGAGGAGGTGCCACGGATCAAGGCACCGGTGATGCTGCACTACGGCGAACTGGATACGCGGATCAACGAAGGCTGGCCAGCCTATGAGAAAGCGTTGAAGGCCGGGGGCAAGACCTATGAGGCCTATATTTATCCGGGCTGCAATCATGGCTTTCACAATGATTCGACGCCGCGTTATGACGAGGCGGCGGCGAAGCTGGCGTGGGAGCGGACGTTGGGGTGGTTTAAGAAGTATCTGGTTTGACCGGAAGTTGAGGCCGGCAGAACTGGCCTCATCGCGAGCAAGCTCGCTCCCACATTGGATCTCTGTCGTACACAGTTCTTGTGTTCGCTGGAGATCCCTGTGGGAGCGAGCTTGCTCGCGATGGCGGTCCCACTGCTGGTGACTACTTCGGCTGAGCCACAGTCCGCAGATACGGCTTCAAGGTCTTGAAGCCATCCGGGTATTTCTTCTTCGCGTCTTCGTCAGACACCGAGGTCGGGATGATCACGTCTTCACCCGGCCGCCAGTTCACTGGCGTGGCAACGGTGTGCTTGGCATTCAGTTGCAGGGAATCGAGCAGGCGCAGCACTTCATCGAAGTTGCGCCCGGCGCTCATTGGGTAGATCAGCATGGCCTTGACCTTCTTGTCCGGGCCGACGATGAACACCGAACGCACCGTGGCGTTGTCCACTGCCGTGCGCGCGCCGCCGCTGGCATTGGGATGGATCATGTCGTAGAGCTTGGCCACCACCAGGTTTTCGTCGCCGATCAGCGGATAGTTGACCGCCGTGCCCTGGGTCTCGGCGATGTCACCGACCCAACGGTTATGGTCACTGACCGGGTCGACGCTGAGGCCGAGGACCTTGGTGTTGCGCTTGTCGAATTCCGGCTTGAGTTTGGCCAGGTAGCCCAGTTCGGTGGTGCACACCGGGGTGAAATCCTTGGGATGGGAAAACAGGATGGCCCACCCATCGCCGATCCATTGGTGAAAGTTGAGGGTGCCTTCGGTGGTGTCGGCGGTGAAGTCCGGTGCTTCGTCGCCAATACGGATAGCCATGTTCGATCTCCTTGCAGTGATGGACAGGGACGCCGTCAGGGCAGCGAATGCGCTTTCAACGGCATGGACGCGAAACAGTATAGGAGAGGTTCCGGGACTCGCCGGCCTGCGTTGGCTGAGTCGCTAGCCCACCAGCGCAATCAGTTGCTGACGCTGGGCGTCGGTCAGCATCGGGCCGAAACCGGCCCGGGCATTTTCCGCCATGTAGCGCGGGTTGCCGGTGCCCGGAATCACGCAGGTCACCGCCGAATGCGACAGCAGGAACTTCAGCGCCAGTTGCGGCCAGCTCTTGACCCCGACTTGCGCCGCCCAGCCTGGCAGCGGCTTATCCCTCAGCCTGGCCAGCAAGCCGCCACCGCCGAACGGCCGGTTGCAAATCACCGCTACCCCACGCTCACGGCACAACGGCAGCAGGCGTTTCTCGACTGCGCGATCATCCAGGGCGTAGTTGATCTGCAAAAAGTCCAGTGGCTCGGCCTTGAGTACCGCTTCCACTTCTTCATAGGCTGATGCGGTGTAATGGGTGATGCCGATGTAACGAATACGCCCTTGTTCCTTCCAGTGGCGCAGGGTCGGCAAGTGCGTCTGCCAGTCCAGCAGGTTGTGGATCTGCATCAGATCGATCCGGTCGGTTTGCAACAGGGCGAAGGATTGTTCCATCTGCGCGATGCCTTCTTCGCGGCCCCGGATCCACACCTTGGTGGCCAGGAACGCCGGTGAGCGCGGCTCATGGATCGACAGCAGTTCGCCGATGGTCTGTTCGGCGCGACCGTACATCGGCGAGCTGTCGATCAGCTTGCCACCCTTGTCGAACAACGCATCGAGCACCGCGGGCAAGTCTTTGCAGGCCGGTTGCGCAGGTTCGACATCGAATCCGCGATAAGTGCCCAACCCTACGATCGGCAAGGACTCGTTGCTGGAAGGAATGGCGCGGGTCTGCATGGTCTTGCCTCCTGTTCCCGTCGACGGCTCGGGCTGTGCACCCGCCGGACCGAACGTGAAGACCGCCGAAGCACCGGCAGCCAGCGTGAGTACTTCTCTACGGGTGTAACCCTCAGGATGGCTCATAAAACGCTTCTCACCAGTCGCCGGGGTCCGGGCTGTTGCGCCGACAACCCGGAAAACCCGCGCCAAGGGTCGATTGACTACACTCAGAAAGCCTTGCGCCAGCCACTTTCAAACCCCGAGCAGTCAATGCCGCCCACTAACGTTAGTCGAATGTCGCGCACCCTGTTATTACTCGTCGTCATCATCGCTGCGTTGTACCTGGCGCTGTGCGTGGCGCTGTTCGTGTTCCAGCGGGCGCTGATTTATTACCCGCAACCGCGCGCCATCGGGACCGCCGCGACGCTGCTCACCCTGCCTGTCGCCGACGCACAGGTGCTGGTCTCCATCCGACCGCACGAGGGTCCCAACGCGCTGATCTATTTCGGCGGCAATGCCGAAGACGTCTCGCGCAACCTGCCCGAGTTCTCCCAAGCCTTCCCTGACTACGCGCTGTACCTACTGCATTACCGGGGTTATGGCGGCAGTTCCGGCTCACCTTCCGAAGAGGCCATTGCCCGCGATGCCATCACCTTGTTCGACCAGGTGTATGTCAGCCATCCGCATGTGGCGGTGGTCGGACGCAGCCTGGGTTCCGGGGTTGCCGTGCGCCTGGCCAGCGAACGCCCGGCCGCGCGACTGGTGTTGATCACGCCCTATAACAGCCTCGAAGGGCTGGCTGCCCGTCAATTTCGCTGGTTTCCGGTGCGCTGGTTGTTGAAGGATAAATACCAGTCCTGGCGCTACGCCGCCCGCATCACGGTGCCGACTCGTCTGATTGCCGCCGAGCATGATGAAGTGATTCCGCGCTCAAGTACCGAGCGTCTGTTAAGTCATTTCACCCGCGGTGTGGCGTCATTGCAGGTGATACCGGGGACAGGACATAACTCGATCAGCGACAGCCCTGAGTACCTCAAGAGGCTGGGGGATGGGTTGTAGCAAGCAAGGTAGAACATACCTGTGACCTGTGGCCGTTCATCCGAGAATTCACCAGCACTCAATAAAAACATATTTTTATGCCTATATTGATATTGTCGAACGTTCCCACTCTCAGAGGGTGCCGTCATGAATATCAAAACCCTGGCTTTGCTCCTGCTGGCTTTCTGTGCGCAACCGGTCTGGAGCCAGACGCCCGCCGCCTCACCTGCCGCTGCCGACAGCCCCGCGC
>NZ_JBFUIC010000272.1:0-5539 GCF_056402075.1 Pseudomonas sp. P4_C3 | reverse complement strand
GTGCGCTACCAGCCCGTCAAGATTTCGGACGAGGTCAACGCCGTGAGCCAGGGTAAAGTCGATATCCTCTGCACGCCGACACCGCCCACCCTGGAGCGGCGCAAGATGATCAGTTACTCCATACCGATCTACACCGCCGGCCTCTCGGTCGTGGTGCGCAGCGATGCTCGCGAACCGCTGCTCAATGTGCTCAATGGCAAGGTCGCCAATACCGGCCCGACCTGGCGTGCCAGCATCAACAACGGTCTGGCCAACCAAACCTACGCGACCCTGGAGGGGGGCGTGACCGAAGACTGGATTCGCGAACAGATGCGCCTGCTCAACGTGATCGCTTCGCTGGTGACCGTGGACAACAACGACGAGGGCATCAAGCTGGTCGCCGAGGGCAAGGCCGATGCCTTCTTCTCCGAACGCATGCTGCTGCGAAACGAAATCGCCAAGGAAGGCGCGGCGAAGAACCTGATGCTCCTGGACCGCATCTTCGAGTACTCGCCGGTGGCGATGATCGTGGAGCGCAACGACGAAGACTTCCGCTTGCTGGTCGATATGGCCCTGAGTGAAGCCTATCACTCGGGCTTCATAGAAAAGGCCTACGACCAGTACCTGGGCGGAACCAACGCTACCGTGAGAAAACTGTTCAGGGTGTATGCGTTGCCTTAGTGGCATCGGGCCTTCCGCGGACGTAATGCAACTGTAGGAGCGAGCTTGCTCGCGATGGACTCAAGAGCGCCGTGTTTAGCCAGTGAGCACGCGTTATCGTTGACGACCTTCGCGAGCAAGCTCGCTCCTACAGATGAGCAGCGTCAATTGGCGAGGACCATGGCGAAGTAGCCGAGGACCGTCAGCAGGATTCCCGAGACTGCGAACGCTACCGGAAAACCGACCCACGGCACGTTGCTGCCGATTTCTGCCGCCGCTTCGAGGCACGGTCCGGAATGACTGCGGGCACCGGCCATGCCGCCCATCAGTACCGCCGGATTGATCTTCATCAAGTGATAGCCGACCACCCAGACGGCGAACGGCGGCAGCATGCAGGCGACGAAGCCCACCAGGAATATCTGCACGGCCAGCGTACCCGTCAGTTGGGCGAGGAGGGTGGCACCGGCATTGATCCCGACAATCGCCACGAACACCAGCAGGCCCATGTCCTCAAGGATGTTACGCGCCGCGTTCGGCGTATTGCCGAAGAAACGCAGGCGCGAGGACAGTGACGAGACGATGATGCCCGACACCATCAGGCCGCCAGCGCTTCCCAGGCCGACAGAAGCGCCAAAGGCGGGGAACTGGATCAGACCGATCAGCAGCCCCAGGGTCATCCCGGCAAACAACGTTAACAAGTCGGTCATGCTACTGGGCCGGGCGATGACGCCAAACAACTCGCCCGCGCGTTGCACGGCACTGGACAGACCGGTGACGAACAGCACATCGCGACGTTGCAACCTGGTTTCGGGCCCTACGGGCAGCGGTACACCACCGCGCTGGATGCGAGTCAACTGAAGCTGCCCGGCCAGGTCCAGTCCGCGGAACTCCTTGAGCGGCTTGCCGATGACAGCTTTCTCGGTCACCAGGATCTCCGCGTGGTCCAGGGGGACGGCGAGCGCCTTGGCGTCATCGACCTCCGGGCCGAGCAGACCGATGTTGATGGTGAGGCCTGTACGAGTGCTGCAAAGGGTAATCACATCCCCCAACTGCAACTGGATATCCGGATCTGCCCCTATCGACTCATCACCGTGATGCACATTGACGATGCGATATTCCGGGAATCGAGCGAGAAACTCACGGATGTTGAGGCCTGCAGTCGTGCGGTTTTCCAGGCGGTAAGCGCGCAATCCGAAGGCCTTGTCGGCGGTCAGGCCGTCGTCCTCCAGATCATGCATCCCATGCTGTTCCTCATAACGACGGGCTGCCGCCTTTGCATCGACACCCCACCAGCGCGGCATGTATTTGCACATCAGTACGATGCCGATGGTGCCCCAGATGTAAGTGATGCCATAGGACAGGGTAATCATCGCCGACACTCCCTCGACCGTGTCGCCCGGTGCGAGGTGGACGGCACCCGAGGCAACCGCCTGTTCAGCCGAGCCGATGGCCGAGGACATGGTCGTGGCCCCGGCGAGGATTCCGCCGGCCGCGCCGGTCGGCAAGTTGAATAGACGCGTGCCCAAGACCACCACGGCCAGACTGACCAAACTGCAAATGACCGCAAGGACGGTGAACTTCAGCCCGTCATCTTTCAGGCTATTGAGGAAGGAGGGACCGACCCGCAAACCGACCCCGTACATGAACAGGTAGTAGAAGAGGTTCATGGTGAACGTGTCGAACTTGAAGGTGATGCCATAGAGGGAGGCGGCAATGGCGATGCCACTGCCAACCACTATGGCGCCTCCGACGGTACCCAACCCATAACCCTTGATGGTGAAGCGGCCAATCAGCACCGCCAGGCTCACTACCAGGAACAGCAACATGTAAGGGTTGGCATTGAGAAACGAGAAGAGTGCCTGCACGGGTTGATTCCCCTTTTTCGCTACGTTAATGCCTGATGTCAGGAAAGACTCAGGCAGTAGCGTAGCGTGTGAATCCGGGGAGGTTGACCCGCAACACCTTTGCGATAGAACAGTACCGGGCCCAGGACAGGCTTGTTTGGTGTTTCAGGCGGACGCACTCACTCCTAAGCCTTTCTCCTGCGACGCAACGTCATGCAGGGAAATCCTTGAAGTCTCCGGCAATGCCAGCCCACCCGCCAGCGCGAGCAATGCAACCGCGATCAGATAGAACGCTGGTGACAGGTTGCTGCCGGTGGTGCTGATCAGCCACGTAGCCACCAACGGTGCCGTGCCGCCGAAAAGGGTGTACGCCATGTTGTAGGTGATCGCCGAGGCGGTGTATCGGGTACGGGTAGGGAAGGTTTCCGAGAGCAAGGCCGCCGTCACCACGCCACACAACACCGCGCCAATCGCCAGGAGCATGACGCCGACGATGGACGCTGCGAACGAGCCGGAACTGGCCATCAGGAACGATGGATACACGCTCACAATCAACAGCGCACAGGCTGTCATCACCGTCATTCGACGGCCGACCCGGTCCGAGTACAGCCCGGCCAGCGGGCAGATCGCCGCAGCGAACAGCAATGCAATCAGCGACACCAGCAGCGCTGTGGCGCGACTCAGGCCACCCGCGACTTGCAAGTAAGTCGCGAAATAGGTGGTGAACATATAAAACGACAGTGCCGTGAGTGACACAAAAGCACCCAGGTAGCAGATAGCCGCACCATGGTTGCGCAAGGTTTCCTTGAGTGGGGAGTGTGCGACTGCATGCTCTTGGGTCACCGCCTGGAATGCCGGTGTCTCATCGAGCTTGCAGCGCAAGTAAAGACCCACCAGGCCCAGGGGCGCGGCAATCAGGAACGGCAGGCGCCAGCCCCAACTGCCCATTGCTTCGGCCGACAATGACGCCTCGAGTGCATAGGCCACCACAGCCGCCGCGGCGAAGGCGGAAAATGTCGACACCGGAAGGAAACTGCCGTACCAGGCGCGTTTGTCACTCGGTGCATGCTCCATCAGGTAGGCACAGGCACCGGCGTATTCTCCCCCGGCGGAAAAGCCCTGGGCGCAACGGATCAGGGACAGAAGAATCGGCGCCATGACTCCGATCGCCGCATAAGTGGGCAGCAGACCGATCAAGGTCGTCGCCCCGGCCATCAGCAGAATGGTCATCGCCAGGGTCCGCTTGCGGCCGATCCTGTCGCCCAGCATGCCGAAGAAAATTCCGCCAAGGGGCCGAAATGCAAAGGCCACGGCGAATACCGCAAAGGTCTTGAGCAGCGCGGCACTGGCATCGCCGCTGGGGAAAAATTGCTGGGCGATGGTCGTGGCCAGAAAGCCATAGACGGCGAAGTCGAACCACTCGACGAAATTGCCGATGCCGGCAGCCACAATCACTTTTCTCAGCGTTCTTGGGCTGACTTGTTCCATAGTTGCGCTCGTCATGCTTGACCTCGATACTTCGTAAGTAAGCTATCGATTATCGGGGCAGACACCGGGGCGGCTCACTTCAAAAGTGTCATCCACATAGCCAGCACCGACTTCATTGCGTTGAACGAGGCATGAATCGCGCCAGATTGGCCGAGGGTGAGCAAAGGGCGGTGTTTTTCGCGTATTTGTAAAGCGTTGGCGGTATTGTCGGTCGCCAGGACTTGATCGATTTAGAAGGGATGAAGATGACATTGACTGTCGAAAGCCTGGTCAGGATCGCAATGGCCAATCCAGTAAACGCAGAGCTTGCTGATCGCTTGCCTGAGCTCGGTTTGAACCAGTGCATGCTCACGGCCGGTTGCCTGTTCCAGGCCGCCTGGAATCATCAGTCACAGCGAGCGGCAGGGTGGGGAGTGAAGGATTACGACGTCTTTTACTTCGATGATGATCTGTCGTGGGAAGCCGAGAATGAGGTCATCCAGTCCGCTCAGCGTCTGTTCAACCACCTCGACGTGAACATTGAGTTCAAGAATCAGGCTCGCGTTCATCTGTGGTACAGCCAGCGGTTTGGCGGGGATTATCCTCAGCTTCAGTCGGCTAGAGACGGGATTGATCGCTACCTGATTGCCGGTACCTGCATGGGTCTGGATGTTGAAACGGGCGAGGTCTATGCACCCAACGGCCTGGCCGATACAGAGCACGGGTTACTTAGAATCAATCCAAGGAATCCCAGGCCAGACTTGTTCGACCAGAAGGCGAAAAGTTATCAGGCTCGTTGGCCTTGGCTCAGGATCGTAGAGCTCCAAAGTTGAATGGGAGCGAGGGGAGTTTACCGATGAAGCAACTTATTGGAGATGAAAGCCAATTGCTGCCTGCCACGACGGCCTGTAAACGAAGCAGCCCTTGGCGAAGGGCTGCTTGGACTGTGGATTCAACACAACAGATTTTGTGTAAGCAGGATCTCGGTCAAACCGGCGCCAGCAGCACCATGGGTGCTGCATTTGAGGCTTGAGGCCGTACAACAGATCAGCTGTTGGAGTGATCGGCTGCCTTGGCTTTGCTTTGAGCTACAGCGGCTTCAGCCTTCTGTTTCTGGGCAACCTGGTAGGTTTCCATCGAGACTTTGCGGGCCGACTCCATGCGTGCAAAGGTCCGRTCACCGCCACCTGTGGCCATYGCCAGAGAAGAAGCGGTCAGAGTGGCGACTACGAAGAGAACTTTCATGGATTTCATTTGGGTATCCTCAAGTGAGACTTTATTAACAGTTAAAGCGGGATTCATTGGCTAGAGCTGAACTTCCTTGTTCAACCTGGAATTACCAGCCAGCCAGGGCGGCGTTTCCTGTTTTCCAGGTGCCTTGCTCCGTGCGTGCTTCGGTGTCTCTGTTTTTGGCCCAGGCAGTGAGCAGTACCATCATCCCGAACCCAGCGACGATGAGCACCGGATAGGCTGCCAGCAACTCCACCAGGGAGTACTTCCAGGCCAGCGGACGACCAACACCCAACATGGCGGCATAGAACCACGACACGCCAGAGAACGCCCCCGAGAACAGCGCCAGCATGCGCAGG
>NZ_JBFUIC010000271.1:0-5540 GCF_056402075.1 Pseudomonas sp. P4_C3 | reverse complement strand
ACCTGTATGAACGCTGCCCACGGTATAAAGCGTTCGTTCCATCTGCCAAGAGCTGCCCATGAAACTGCTGATCGTCGAAGACCAACCGAAAACCGGCCATTACCTGCGCCAGGGCCTGGCCGAGGCCGGGTTCAACACGGAACTGGTGGCCGACGGCAACACCGGCCAGCAATTGGCCCTCAGCGGCGAATATGCCCTGCTGATTCTCGATGTGATGCTGCCCGGTCGTGACGGCTGGCAGATTCTGCAAGCGGTGCGCAGCGCTGGCCTGGACACGCCGGTACTGTTTCTGACAGCACGYGACGCCGTGGAGGACAGGGTTCACGGCCTCGAACTGGGCGCCGATGACTATCTGGTCAAGCCGTTTGCCTTCTCCGAACTGCTGGCGCGAGTGCGCAGCCTGTTGCGTCGCGGCAGTGCCACGCCGCAGGAGACCAGCCTGCAACTGGCCGATTTGCGCCTGGACCTGATCCGTCGCCGGGTCGAACGCAGCGGCCAGCGTATCGACCTGACCGCCAAGGAATTCGCCCTGCTGGAAATGCTCCTGCGCCGCCAGGGTGAAGTCCTGCCCAAGTCGCTGATTGCGTCCCAGGTCTGGGACATGAATTTCGACAGCGACACCAATGTCATCGAGGTGGCGATCCGTCGTCTGCGCCTGAAGATCGACGATGAATTCCCCAACAAACTGATCCACACCGTGCGCGGCATGGGTTACGTCCTCGAAGAGCGCCCCGCCTGATGCGCCGGCTGTCCTTGAGCAGCCGCCTGGCGCTGTTGTTTGCCGCCTGCACCGCCGTGGTGTCGTTGTTCGCCGGGGTGCTGTTCAGCCGCGCCAGCGAGGCGCACTTCATTGAGCTCGACCAGCAACTGCTGGACGGCAAACTGATTGGCTTGCGTCGGGCCTTGCACGACTTCCCGTCGAGTGACAGCGAAACGAAGCTGGCGGAGGAATTGAGCCGGCAGGCTGGCCTGCCCCTGCGAATCACCGGCAGCGACGGCCAGCGCTGGTATGACAGCTCGACCAACATTCCCCAGGTATTGCCGCGCCAGCCCGGATTGTCGACGGTAAGCCATGACGGCATGGATTACCGCGTCCTGAATGCACCRCTTTTCGCGGACAAACCCGAGTCACCGCAACTGACCTTGCTGCTGGACATCACCCACCACCAGCACTTCCTGCAACGCATGCAGCATTTGATCTGGCTGACCGTCGGCCTGTCGGCCCTGGCTACCGCCCTGCTTGGCGCCTGGGCGGCACGCAGCGGTTTGCGCCCGTTGCGGCGGATCAGTGCGGTGGCCAGCGGTGTTTCCGCGCAATCGCTGAACGCGCGGTTGCCTGAAGAAAACATGCCGCCGGAACTGGCGGAAATGGCCCACAACTTCAACGCCATGCTCGGACGCCTCGACGACTCGTTTCAGCGCCTGTCCGCGTTCTCCGCCGACATTGCCCATGAACTGCGCACGCCATTGTCGAACCTGCTGACCCACACCCAGGTCACCCTCACCCGCCCTCGCCCCCTCGAGGACTATCGCGAGGCCCTGCACAGCAACCTCGAAGAATTGCAATGGATGGCGCAACTGGTCAATGACATGCTCTATCTGGCCAAGGCTGACCATGGGTTGTTGATGCCCAAGCGCGAAGCGCTGGAACTGGCCGAAGAAGCAGACCTGCTGCTGGAGTTTTTTGCGCCACTGGCGGAAGACGCGCGGGTGACGCTCGCACGGGAAGGTCATGGGAGTCTGGAAGGCGACCGCAGTATGTTGAGGCGAGCATTGTCCAACTTGCTGGATAACGCGCTACGTTTTACCCCCGCCGACGGCGAGGTTCGGGTAAATATCGTCGAGCAAGCGAATGGCCTGAGATTGAGCGTCGAAAACACCGGGAGCGGGATAGACGCACAGTTACTGCCGAAGCTGTTTGACCGTTTCTACCGTGCAGACCCGGCACGCCGCGAAGGCAGCAGTGAACATGCGGGATTGGGATTAGCGATCACCCAGTCGATCATCCGCGCCCATGGCGGGCAGATTCGTTGTGAATCGGAGAATGGGTGGACGCGGTTTGTGATCGAGTTGCCAAGGGGGGATTGAGGCTGGCAGGACCGGCCTCTTCGCTGGCAAGCCAGCTCCTACGAAGAGCTGGCGGTGTCAGGTCTTACGAATAGCGCAAAGCGTGAGCCGGCTCGATCTTCGCTGCCCGCCACGCCGGGTAAACCGTGGCCAGGAAGCTCATGACGAAGCCCGCCGTGCAGATCAGCGCCACATCCGCGCCTTGCAGCTCGGACGGCAGGTTGCTGACGAAATACACGTCGGAACTGAAGATATGCTGCCCGCTGACCCGCTCGATCCAGCCCACGATCTGGCTGACGTTCAGCGCGGCAATCACGCCCAACACACCGCCAATCAGGGTGCCGACGATACCGATCACCGTGCCCTGCACCATGAAGATCGCCATGATCTGCCGTGGCGTGGCGCCGATGGTGCGCAGGATCGCGATGTCCGCACCCTTGTCGTTCACCACCATGATCAGGGTCGCGATGATGTTGAACGCCGCCACCGCGACGATCATCAGCAACAGCAGGCCGATCATGGTTTTTTCCATTTTCATTGCGCTGAACAGGCTGCCCTGGGTGTGGGTCCAGTCGTCTGCCTTGTAGGCGGCGCCCAGCCCCGTGGCGATGTCGCTCGACACTTGCGGCGCGGCATACAGGTCCTTCACCGCCAGGCGCACGCTCTGCACCTGATTCGGCTCCCAGTGCTGCATCTGCGCGGCATCGGCCATGTGGATCAGCGCCATGGTGCCGTCCAGCTCCGCACCGACCTTGAACACGCCGACCACATTCAGCCGCTGCATGCGCGGGGTAATGCCGCCCGGCGCATTGCTGACTTCCGGCACGATCAGGGTGATCTTGTCGCCAACGTTCAAGCGGAAGCGGCGCGCCGTGATCTCGCCGATCACCACGCCGAATTCGCCCGGCTTCAGGGCTTCGAGACTGCCCTGGACAATGTGCTTGGCGACGATGGATACCTGGCCTTCCAGCGCCGGGTCGACACCGCTGACCTGGATTGGCTGCATCGTGCCCTTGTAGGACAGCATGCCCTCCATCTCGGTGAACGGCACTGCCGCCGTCACTTCCGGGTTTTTCATCGCCGCCGCTGCCACGGGTTTCCAGTCATCAATCGGATTGACGCCGACGATGGTGGCGTGCGGCACCATGCCGAGGATGCGCGAGCTCATTTCGCGCTGGAAGCCGTTCATCACCGACAACACCACGATCATCGCCAGAACGCCGAGGGCGAGGCCGATCATCGACGTCATCGAGATGAAGGAAACAAAGCGATTGCGGCGCTTGGCGCGGGTATAGCGCGTGCCGATAAAGATCGATAACGGTCTGAACATTCGCTGGGGCACCGTATGGAAATAATAGACCCGACGCCTTTCCAGACATCGGGTTTCAGCCAATCAGATGGGAGTGAGACAGCCTTCCTGCAGGTGCAGGACGCGGTCCATCTGGCGGGCCAGGTTCATGTCGTGGGTCACCACCAGGAACGCCGTGCGCATCGAGGTGCTGAGTTCCAGCATCAAGTCCTGAATGCCCTGGGCGGTATGGGAGTCGAGGTTGCCGGTTGGCTCGTCGAGCATCACCAGGCCCGGTGTGTTCACCAGGGCGCGGGCGATGGCCACGCGCTGACGCTCACCACCGGACAATTCGGCCGGCTTGTGCTCCAGGCGATGGCCCAGCCCTACCCGCTCCAGCAACGCCGTGGCACGCTGGCGCGCTTCGGGGATCGCGGTCTTGCCGATCAGCAGCGGCATGCAGACGTTTTCCAGCGCGGTGAATTCCGGCAGCAGGTGGTGGAACTGGTACACGAAGCCGAGGGCACGATTACGCAGCAGGCCGCGTTTCTTCTCGCTCAACGCCGACAGCTCCTCGCCGTCGAGCCAGACGCTGCCCTTGGTCGGCGTATCGAGGCCGCCCAGCAGATTGAGCAAGGTACTTTTGCCCGAGCCCGACTTGCCGACGATCGCCACGCGCTCGCCCGGGTGCAACTCCAGTTGCAGGTCGGCCAACACTTCCACCGACTCCGGACCTTCCTCGTAGGACTTGCCCAGGCTGCGGCAGCTCAAGATTGCTTTATCACTCATGCCCGACTCACTCATAACGTAGCGCCTCCGCAGGCTGGGTGCGCGCGGCACGCCAGGCTGGATACAGGGTGGCGAGGAAACTCAGGACCAACGCCGCAGAGCAGACCATCACCACGTCCTGGCTCTGCACTTGCGATGGCAGGTAATCAATGAAGTACACGTCGGCGTTGAGGAACTTGTGGCCGATCAGGCCTTCGAGGGCCGCAATCGCGGCACTGACATTCAGCGCCGCGAAGATCCCGACCACGGCGCCGATCACGGTACCGACCACGCCAATGACCGTGCCTTGCACCATGAACGTGCGCATGATCGTGCCYGGCGTGGCGCCCAGCGTACGCAGGATCGCGATGTCGCCCTTCTTGTCGTTCACCACCATCACCAGCGTGGATATGATGTTGAACGCCGCGACCGCGACGATCAGCAGCAGCAACAGGCCGATCATGGCTTTTTCCATGCGGATCGCCTGGTACAGGTTGCCGTGGGTGCGGGTCCAGTCGCGGGCGTAGTAGCGGTCTTCACCGAGATCGCGGGCGATGCTCCACGCGGTGCGCGGTGCCTGGAACAGGTCGTCGAACTTCAGGCGCAGGCCCTGGACCTGATCCGGCTTCCAGCGGTGCAGCCGGGCCAGATCCTGCAGGTTGGTGACGCCCAGGTAGCCATCGAGCTCGCCGGCGCCGACATGGAAGATGCCGACCACGGTAAAGCGCTTCATGCGCGGGAACATCCCGGCCGGGGTCACGGTGACTTCCGGTGCGACGAAGGTCAGCTTGTCGCCGATCACGGCTCCGAGCTTGGTCGCAGCCTTGTCGCCGATGACGATGCCGAACTCACCCGGCACCAGATCGTCGAGTTTTCCCTGGGTCATGAAGTGATCGATGATCGACACCTGGCGCTCTTGCGCCGGGTCGATGGCATTGAGCAGGACTTTCGAGACCTTGCCGTTATTGGTCAGCAAGCCTTGCATTTGCGTAAACGGCGCCACGGCCGTCACCTGCGGGTTCTGCTTGACCTTGGCCGCCAGGCTTTGCCAATCGCTGATCGRCTCACCGGACTCGATGGTCGCGTGGGGCACCATGCCCAGCACGCGGGTGCGCATCTCATGATCGAAGCCGTTCATCACCGAGAGCACCACGATCATCACGACCACGCCAAGGGCGAGCCCGATCATCGAAGTCAGGGAAATGAATGACACAAAATGATTGCGACGCTTTGCACGGGTGTAACGCGTGCCGATAAATACGAAGAGAGGTCTGAACATGTCGGGGCTTGTTCGGAGGGAAAAGGAACGTCCTTGTGGCGGGGGTCGATAACCAGCTTTACACTCAGACCACCGCCGCTACCATGGGTTCGCCATGTCGACATTAGATGAAGAAGATCGCCRCGAATACTACCGTAT
>NZ_JBFUIC010000270.1:0-5588 GCF_056402075.1 Pseudomonas sp. P4_C3 | reverse complement strand
GTTCTGCCCGAATGCCAAGATCATTCACATCGACATCGACCCGGCTTCGATCTCCAAGACCATCAAGGCCGATGTGCCTATCGTGGGTCCGGTCGAGAGTGTCCTGACCGAAATGGTCGCGATCCTCAAGGAAATCGGCGAGACCCCGAACAAGGAGTCCGTTGCCAGCTGGTGGAAGCAGGTTGACGAGTGGCGTGGTGATCGCGGCCTGTTCCCTTATGACAAGGGCGACGGTAGCGTCATCAAGCCGCAAACCGTGATCGAAACCCTGTGCGAAGTGACCAAGGGCGACGCCTTTGTGACCTCCGACGTGGGCCAGCACCAGATGTTTGCTGCGCAGTACTACAAGTTCAACAAACCGAACCGCTGGATCAACTCCGGTGGCCTGGGCACCATGGGCTTCGGTTTTCCGGCGGCCATGGGCATTCAGTTGAGCTACCCGGATGCCGACGTTGCCTGTGTAACGGGCGAAGGCAGTATCCAGATGAACATCCAGGAACTGTCCACCTGTCTGCAATACGGTTTGCCGGTAAAAATCGTCATTCTGAACAACGGCGTTCTGGGTATGGTTCGTCAGTGGCAGGACATGAGCTATGGCAGCCGTCACTCGCACTCCTACATGGAGTCGTTGCCTGACTTCGTCAAGCTGGCAGAAGCCTATGGTCACGTTGGCGTGCGCATCACTGAATCGAAAGATTTGAAGTCGAAGATGGAAGAAGCGTTCGCCATGAAAGATCGCCTGGTGGTGATCGATATTTCGGTCGATACCAGTGAGCACGTCTACCCGATGCAGATCAAAGACGGCTCCATGCGCGATATGTGGCTGAGCAAGACGGAGCGTACCTAATCATGCGGCACATTATTTCCTTGCTTCTGGAAAACGAACCCGGTGCTCTGTCTCGTGTGGTTGGCCTGTTCTCGCAGCGCAACTACAACATCGAAAGCCTGACCGTGGCCCCGACCGAAGACCCGACCCTGTCGCGTCTGACGCTGACCACGGTTGGTCACGATGAAGTCATCGAGCAGATCACCAAGAACCTGAACAAGCTGATCGAAGTGGTAAAACTGGTCGACCTGTCGGAGAGTGCTCACATCGAGCGCGAACTGATGCTGGTCAAGGTCAAGGCCACCGGCGCCCAGCGTGCCGAGATCAAGCGCACTACCGACATTTACCGTGGACAGATCGTCGATGTCAGCGCCAGCGTGTATACCGTTCAACTGACCGGTACCAGCGACAAGCTCGACAGCTTCATTCAGTCCATTGGCACCGCCTCGATTCTGGAAACCGTCCGTAGTGGCGTGACCGGCATTGCCCGCGGCGACAAAGTACTCAGCATCTAAACCAAATTAGCGAACGGCCTGAACGGCCTGATATAGGGGAAATTCATGAAAGTTTTCTACGATAAAGACTGCGACCTGTCGATCATCCAGGGCAAGAAAGTTGCCATCATCGGTTACGGTTCCCAGGGCCACGCTCAAGCGTGCAACCTGAAAGATTCCGGCGTTGACGTGACTGTCGGCCTGCGTAAAGGTTCGGCTACCGTTGCCAAGGCTGAAGCCCACGGCCTGAAAGTGACCGACGTTGCTTCTGCCGTTGCAGCTGCCGACCTGGTCATGATCCTGACCCCGGACGAATTCCAGTCCTCCCTGTACAAGAACGAAATCGAGCCGAACATCAAGAAAGGCGCCACCCTGGCCTTCTCCCACGGCTTCGCGATCCACTACAACCAGGTTGTGCCGCGCGCTGACCTCGACGTGATCATGATCGCGCCGAAGGCTCCAGGCCATACCGTACGTTCCGAGTTCGTGAAGGGCGGCGGTATCCCTGACCTGATCGCTATCTACCAGGACGCCTCGGGCAACGCCAAGAACGTCGCTCTGTCCTACGCTGCCGGCGTTGGCGGCGGTCGTACCGGCATCATCGAAACCACCTTCAAGGACGAGACCGAAACCGACCTGTTCGGCGAACAAGCCGTTCTGTGCGGCGGTACCGTTGAGCTGGTCAAGGCCGGTTTCGAAACTCTGGTTGAAGCTGGCTACGCGCCGGAAATGGCCTACTTCGAGTGCCTGCACGAACTGAAGCTGATCGTTGACCTCATGTACGAAGGCGGTATCGCCAACATGAACTACTCGATCTCCAACAACGCCGAATACGGCGAGTACGTGACCGGTCCGGAAGTGATCAACGCCGAATCCCGTCAGGCCATGCGCAACGCCCTGAAACGTATTCAGGACGGCGAATACGCCAAGATGTTCATCAGCGAAGGTGCTACCGGCTATCCTTCGATGACCGCCAAGCGTCGTAACAACGCCGCTCACGGTATCGAAATCATCGGCGAGCAACTGCGCTCCATGATGCCGTGGATCGGTGCCAACAAGATCGTCGACAAAGCTAAAAACTAAGTCACGCCCTTGTACGAAAAACGCGGCTTAGGCCGCGTTTTTTCGTTTGGGGGGCCGGTTCTGGTATAAAGCTGCATCGTTTGCGGCCGAACCGTCGTCCCAGACACCTGTCCAGACTTTCCACCCCGTTGCAAGGTAATGTCCATGAGCGAACGCCCCGAAGAGCCAAACCAGGCTTCTGACGCCGAAAGCCTGCTGCCCATCGATGAACATGTCGAGGAAGGGCATGACGCTGAAGGTCGTAAAGTCCGGCATCGTGGTATCTATCTTCTGCCGAATCTGTTCACCACTGCGAACCTGTTCGCAGGGTTCTATTCCATCATCAACTCGATGAGCGCCCAGGCGGCTTTGAGTGCCGGTGACTCGGCCAATGCGAGCAAGTATTTTGCGTTTGCAGCCATCGCGATCTTCGTTGCCATGGTGCTCGACGGTCTTGATGGTCGCGTGGCCCGCATGACCAATACCCAGAGCGCCTTTGGTGCCGAGTACGACTCGCTGTCGGACATGGTTGCCTTTGGTGTGGCGCCGGCATTGCTGGCCTTCGGTTGGGCCTTGGGTGACATGGGCAAGGTTGGCTGGATGGTCGCCTTCATCTATGTGGCGGGCGCGGCATTGCGTCTCGCGCGTTTCAACACTCAAGTCGGTACGGCGGACAAGCGCTACTTCATCGGCCTGGCCAGCCCTGCTGCGGCGGGTGTGGTTGCAGGCATCGTCTGGGCGTTCAGCGATTACGGTATCCAGGGGTCGAAGATGTCCTTCCTGGTTGCGCTGATGGTTGCTGCGGCCGGCATGCTGATGGTCAGCAACATCAAGTACAACAGCTTCAAGGAACTGGATTTGAAAGGCCGTGTGCCGTTCGTGGCGATCCTCGCGGTAGTGCTGGTGTTCGCGGTTGTTTTCAGTGATCCGCCGCGCATCCTGCTGTTGGTGTTTCTCGCCTATGCAGCCTCCGGCCCGGTTCAATACCTGTTACGTCTTCGCCGTAACAAGAGCGCGTAATTTCCCTCATACTCCGCAGTCTATGGGTGCATCTGTCCTCCAAAGCTGCGGAGTAACCATGCTGATCAAAGTCCCCAGAACGTCCGACTGCCATGAGTCGGACGTCACGCCTGAATCCCTCTATCTATCTCGACGCAAAGTGCTCGGCGCCACGGTTGCCGGCTTCGCTCTGGGCGGCCTGCCGCAATGGGCCAGCGCTGGCGATGCTGTGCGTTATCCGGATGTCGAGCCCGGCAAGGCGCCTGCCTGGTTCAGCGAAAAACTTCCGACCACCCGGTGGGGCGCGGTCAGCGTCAAGGATGAGGCGATCACGCCGTTCAAGGATGCGACCCACTACAACAACTTCTACGAGTTCGGCACCGACAAAGGTGATCCGGCCGCGAATGCCGGCACGCTGAAGGCGGAGCCGTGGTCGGTGGTGGTGGACGGGGAGGTGGGCAAGCCTGGGCGGTATGCGCTGGAGGACTTCATGAAACCGTATCAGCTGGAGGAGCGAGTCTACCGGCTGCGTTGCGTGGAAGCCTGGTCGATGGTCATTCCCTGGATCGGTTTTCCGCTCTCGGCCTTGCTCAAGGAGGTCGAGCCGACCTCGAAAGCCAGATTCATCCGCTTCGAAACCCTGCAGGATCCCAAAAGCATGCCGGGTCAGYGCTCCGGTTTTGCCTTGATCGACTGGCCCTATATAGAAGGGCTGCGTCTGGATGAGGCGATGAACCCATTGGCGATTCTTGCGGTGGGTATGTATGGGCGTGAGTTGCCGAATCAAAACGGCGCGCCGTTGCGGTTGGTGGTGCCTTGGAAATATGGCTTCAAGAGCATCAAGTCCATCGTGCGCATCAGTCTGGTCAGCGAGCAGCCGAAAACCACCTGGCAGAGCATTGCTGCGAATGAATATGGCTTTTATGCGAACGTGAATCCCACGGTTGATCATCCTCGCTGGACTCAGGCGCGTGAACGCCGCCTGCCCAGTGGTTTGTTCAAGCCCAATGTGCGCGACACACAAATGTTCAACGGCTACTCAGAGGAAGTCGCCTCTCTATATACGGGGCTCGACCTGAGGAAGAACTACTGATGCGCTATCCGTTTTGGCGTGTCGGTGTCTTTGTCGTGGTGCTGGTGTGGCCGCTGCTGTGGTTGTACCAGGCCTGGGAGGATGTCCTCGGGCCGGATCCGGGCAAGGTACTGGTTGATCGACTGGGTTTGGGGGCGCTTGTTCTGCTGCTTGTAACCTTAAGCATGATGCCTTTGCAGAAGCTCACCGGTTGGGCGGGGTGGAATGCCGTGCGGCGACAGTTGGGATTGTGGTGCTTTGCCTATGTGCTGCTCCACCTCAGTAGTTATTGCGCATTCATACTTGGTTTTGACTGGTCGCAGCTGGGTGTCGAGTTGCGCAAGCGGCCTTACATTATTGTCGGTGCGCTGGGCTTTCTTGGTTTGCTGGCATTGGCGGTGACTTCCAATCGATACAGTCAGCGGCGATTGGGTGTTCACTGGAAGAAGTTGCATCGCCTGGCTTATGTAATTCTCGGGCTTGGATTACTGCATATGCTCTGGATTGTGCGTGCCGACCTGAAGGAGTGGGTGATCTATGCATCTATAGGTGCATTGCTGTTAGTGCTGCGGCTACCGCCTTTGGCTCGTCGAATCCCGCGTTTAATGGCTAAAAAGGGCTCTTCTGCCAAAAAGGCGTAAATAGTGGTTGACGGCAGATTACAGGTGTCTATAATTCGCCCCACTTCCGGCGCAGTCGAAACGGAAACTCCTTGGTAAACAATGAGTTATGCAGTTTTCGGCAGCAGGTTGCTTCAGGTCATCGAAGCCAAAAGGGAGTTGAAAAAGAGGTGTTGACAGCAGCGTGTAACGCTGTAGAATTCGCCTCCCGCTGATGAGAGATCTGAAGCGCAAGTGGTTGAAGTTGWWAAGGAWWCYTKGAAAACTTCTGAAAAATACCACTTGACAGCAARTGAGGCTGCTGTAGAATGCGCGCCTCGGTTGAGACGAAAGCTCTTAACCAACCGCTCTTTAACAACTGAATCAAGCAATTCGTGTGGGTGCTTGTGGAGTCAGACTGCTAGTCAACAGATTATCAGCATCACAAGTTACTCCGCGAGAAATCAAAGATGTAACCAACGATTGCTGAGCCAAGTTTAGGGTTTTCTCAAAACCCAAAGATGTTTGAACTGAAG
>NZ_JBFUIC010000269.1:0-5611 GCF_056402075.1 Pseudomonas sp. P4_C3 | reverse complement strand
TCATTGCTGGACACCGGATGGACCTGGGTCTTGCGCCCGAGGCGGCGGAAAGCCCCCGAGAAAATGATGCGGTCGTGGTCTTTGTGAAAAGGGCTGCGACCGAGCTCTTCAGGGCTGTGCAGAGGTTTTCCGAGGCGTTCGCGGGTAAGCAGAGTGTGCCAATCCAAGGCGGGGTCTCTCCGTCAGGTGACTAATAGCCTAGCTTCCCGTTTCGCGCCATGACCTGCAAGCGGAACTGCAGTCCGGCGGCGTCGATATCGATGAGTAACCGACGCCGAAATCATCGATGGCTATCCGCGCGCCGGCTTGCCGGTAAGGCACCACCACATGTGCCAGACTCATCAGTCTTTGCGCGAAGAACCTTGCATGATCAGTGTGATCAGCGGCCCTAGTGTTGTGCCGAGGCGGATCAGCCGGGTCAGGCTGCTGAGGCCACCACCGTTTTTTGCACCCTTGCCGGTCAGATAGCCCAGCAACGTGACGGCAGCCACGCCCCAGAGTGGAGCGTGCTTGACGCCGAAGCCGTCCTTCAGGTTTTGCGTTATCCCGCGCACCCGCTGCAAAGGTTGTAGCAGTTGCGCGGATTCGTGGCGGATTTCCTGACGATGCATTTCCATGCGCAAGCGGATCAGGGCTTTGCGCATTTCCGTGCGTGAGCTGTTGTGTGGCAATTCAGGCAGGTTCATGGCATCAGGCGCTCCCGATCGTTGGCCAGCTCTTCCAGTGTGCCGTGGAAGGGCGAGGACTCATCGAAAATCGCTGCTCTCAAACGCATTCCACAGAATATGGCGGCGAGGGTGTAGAACACACAGAGCCCGATGATGGCGGTCAGGCGATAGGTGTCCCAGAACACAATAAGCACCAGCGTCGACAACCCCACCAACAGCAGCAATGCAAACACCAGCGCCAGGCCGGCAAACAGCAACAGGCTGACGGTGCGGGTCTTTTGTTCCTGCAATTCGATACCGAACAGTTCGACATGGCTGTGCAGTAATCCAAGGAAGGCAGCGCCCAGGCGCCGCGATGAGGAGCTGGTTCCCGCTACAGACGGGCCGGATTCACCGATCGACATATCAGCGCCGGCTGGCCAGCAGGCCGATCAGGAAACCCACACCGGCCGCGATCCCGACGGATTGCCAAGGGTTGGCCTGGACATAGTCTTCCGTGGCGGTGACTGCTGCCTTGCCGTGTTCGCGCAGGGAGTCTTCGGTCAGCTTCAGGGTTTCACGGGCACGCAAGAGACTGTCGTGAATCTGCTCGCGCAATTCATCGGCCTGATCGCCGGCCAGGGTCGCGGTGTGCTCCAGCAACCGTTCGGTGTCACTGACCAGTGTCTGAAAGTCGTTCATCAGGATTTCTTGAGCAGTCTTTGCCTTGGTGCGGGCCATGGGGGATCTCCATAAGTGGCTTTCTGATGCGTTCGAGTATGAGCCTTCGGCGAAGGTTCAGTACAAATGACTGGTACAACTTTTGCTACGTCGTGGTGCGCCGGTCCGCACCATTGCGCTATGGCCGGGCATGATTTCAGTAAAACCGTAGGACCAACAATCAAAAACTCGCGTAAACGTCCGGGGCGCGTTTTTCCTGGAGGGCGTCCGTGCGCCAAAGTGGTTCAACGAGATCAGTGCGCTGATGCTCCGAAGCCGCAACTTGGTGCGTGGACAGTCATCGCGAACTGCTTTGGTGCTTTTTTCTGCCATAAGGTCTGCCCATCCCATGGAAAACCTGCAAAGCGCTGTGGACACCCTGGTCCATAGCTCCAACACGCTGTTCATTCTGATCGGTGCGGTCATGGTTCTGGCCATGCACGCCGGTTTTGCCTTTCTCGAAGTCGGAACCGTGCGACAGAAAAACCAGGTCAATGCGTTGTCGAAAATCCTCAGTGACTTCGCTGTTTCGACACTGGCCTACTTCTTTATAGGCTATTGGATTTCCTATGGCGTGACATTCATGCAGCCAGCGGCCGTGCTCAATGCCGACCATGGCTATGGACTGGTGAAGTTTTTCTTCCTGCTGACCTTTGCCGCGGCGATCCCGGCGATCATTTCCGGCGGGATCGCCGAGCGCGCCCGGTTTGTTCCCCAGTTGTGTGCAACCGCGTTGATCGTCGCGTTCATCTATCCGTTCTTCGAAGGCATTGTCTGGAACGGCAACCTGGGTTTGCAAGCCTGGTTGCTGGAGCGCTTTGGCGCCGGTTTCCATGACTTCGCAGGATCGGTGGTGGTGCATGCCATGGGCGGTTGGCTGGCACTGGCGGCGGTGCTGTTGCTCGGGCCGCGTAATGGCCGCTATCGCGACGGTCGGCTGGTCGCGTTCGCGCCATCGAGCATCCCGTTTCTGGCACTGGGCTCGTGGATCCTGATTGTTGGCTGGTTCGGCTTCAACGTCATGAGCGCGCAAACCCTGCAAGGTGTCAGCGGACTGGTGGCGGTGAACTCGTTGATGGCCATGGTTGGCGGTACGGTGGCGGCGCTGATTGTCGGGCGCAATGACCCCGGCTTTTTGCACAACGGCCCGTTGGCGGGGCTCGTGGCAATCTGTGCCGGTTCCGACCTGATGCATCCTGTGGGCGCGCTGGTCACCGGTGCCGTCGCGGGGGCGCTGTTTGTCTGGTGCTTTACCGCGGCCCAAGGCAAATGGCACATCGACGATGTGTTGGGTGTGTGGCCGTTGCATGGCTTGTGCGGTGTGTGGGGCGGCATCGCCTGCGGCATTTTCGGCCAGACCGCTTTGGGCGGGTTGGGCGGGGTCAGCCTGATCAGCCAGTTGATTGGTACTGCGCTGGGCGTCACTGTGGCACTGGCCGGCGGGTTTGCCGTGTATGGCGTGATCAAGGCGTTGCATGGATTGCGCCTGAGTCAGGAAGAGGAGTATTACGGCGCGGACCTGTCGATCCACAAGATCGGTGCCGTGAGCCAGGACTGATTCAGGTTTTTTCATCGTCCGTGGCATTAGGGGGCGTTCTCAATTAGTTTCCCTACCGCGCCGGGTCTGCTGTTGTGCAGGGCAGGGGGCTCAATGGCTCGACGGTTTTTCGGGGCAGGCCTAGAATGGTCAATTCATTATCTGGTTGAGTGCTCATGCTTCCCGAATGTCAGCTGTTCGGCACCCTTGGATGCCATCTCTGTGAAGTAGCCGAAGCCATGTTGATGGAGTTTGTCGAGCGCGGCCTGCTGGTTGAACTGGTGGATATCGCCGACGATGAAGCGTGGTTCGCCGCTTACAGCCTGCGAATTCCAGTGCTGCGACGAGTCGATACCGGTGCTGAACTGGGCTGGCCGTTCAGCGCCGATCAGGTGGTGGCATTCCTGCGTTGAGCGGTTCTTGTGCTGGCGGTATGTTCCGTCTGTCGAACTTTGCGATTGATCCCCTTGGCTTATTCGATGTTGATCGGATACTGTATGCGTATACAGTTATTCGCGGTGCCTGCCATGCCGTTCCTGATTTTCGGGAGTGAGCAGGCAAGCCCGGGCGTGAGAGGGATGAATCGTGGTCAATGTCGAACAGTTGAAGAGCAGCGTGAACCGGATGTCCGCAGACGTCGTGCGCGAGGCTGTCCTTGAGTTGCGTCTGGATGGTCTGGTGACCGAGGGGAAAACGCCCTTCAACAAAATGCATTTCAATACCTGCTTCGCAGAAATCGAAGCCTTGTTTCAGCGCGCGGGTTATCACCGGCAACTCGATGTCGTGGGTTATCAGGGATTGTTGTACGCCCTGTACGACCCCGCTCGCTGGGAAGCGGTCGATGTACTGCGCTGGCTCAAGGAGTACACCGAAGCGGCGGCGCGCACGCAGATCCCGGCTTGAGGAATCTCCTCCAGGGGGCGCTCCCGATTAGTTTTCACGGGAACACTAATTGATAACGCCCCCTAGGTTCATTCCCCTTGCTGTTGGATAATGCCGCTCTGCACTGAGGGTTAGAGCTTTCGTATGTCCACTTCTTCTTTTTCCGCGGCACACAGTCAGGCCAGTACGCTCTACTTGCCACCCGGCCCGTGGCACACCGTTGTCGATTGCCTGTGCGAGCATTTCAGCGCCATCGGTCGCGAACAATGGCTGGACAGAATTGCCCGTGGCCGGGTCCTCGATGGGCAGGGCATGCCGATAGCCCTCGATCTGGCCTACAAGGAAGGTTTGCGGATTCATTATTTTCGCGAAGTGCCGGATGAAAAGCCGATCCCGGTGATCGAGTCGATCCTGTACGCGGACGAGCATCTGGTGGTGGCCGACAAACCGCACTTTCTGCCCGTGACGCCGGCTGGCGAATACGTCGAACAGACGCTGCTCAGGCGCTTGATCCGTCGCCTGGACAATCCGCATCTGGTGCCATTGCATCGCATCGACCGGCATACCGCAGGGCTGGTACTGTTTTCCGCCAATCCGCAGAGTCGTTCGGCTTATCAGTCGTTGTTTCCAACCCGGCAGATCGAAAAGCGTTACGAGGCCATCGCTGCGGCGTTGCCTGAACTTGCTTTCCCGCTGGTTCATAGAAGCCGACTGGTCGATGGCGAACCGTTCTTCCGTATGCAGGAGGGGCCCGGGGCCAGCAACACCGAGACTGCGGTCGAAGTCAGGGAGAAACAGGGGGATCTCTGGCGTTATGGTCTTTACCCGGTGACGGGCAAGAAACATCAGTTGCGGGTACATATGGCGGCGTTGGGGGCCGGTATCTGCAATGATCCGTTTTACCCCGAGGTGCTCAAGGATGCGCAGGATGACTACGCCAACCCATTGAAACTGCTGGCTCAGGGGCTGAAATTTATCGATCCGGTCACAGGCGAGGCGCGAGAGTTCGAGAGTGAAATCACCCTGCAATGGTGATCACAAAGCTACCCTGAAGCGCTGTTCCTCAGGCATGAAAAAGCCCGCATCAAGCGGGCTTTTCTGTATCCGGCGGTGCCAGGATTACAGCTCTTTAACGGTACGAACCTGGTCTTTGTTGATGCGGGTCTGTTTGCCGTCGAGCTGTTCGAATTCGTAGAAACCGGAATCCTTGTCGAACTGTGGCGTGTCGACGGCCTGGATTTCGCGACCGTCATTCAAGGTGATCACCGTAGGCGATGCGCAACCGGCGAGGGTGGCGAGGCCGAGTGCAAGCATGAAAGTGGCGAGGGTCCGTTGAGTCATGAGTGTGTTTCTCCGAATAAGAAATCTTTGGTTACCGAACTTGAGACGTGCACCATTCGCGCAAGTTCCTGATTAATCTCAGTCTGACACAGTGTCGTGACCGCTTAACAGTTCCGGCGTGTTGAGGTTGGCCAGCCGAGGGTCCTTGTCGGGGCATTGCAGTGCGGTCGCACCGAGCTTGCGCATCAACCGGCCAGGGCTGCGCTCACCTTCGTTCCAGGCGTTTTCAAATGCTGCCCTGTGTAGCACAGGAATCACGCACAACAACGGTTCCCAGTGGTCATCATGCCGCACCATCAGCGGCTTGTCCGGATGCAGGTTGGCGGTCTCGCGCATATTGTCGATCAGCGCCGCATCGATGCCCGGAACGTCACAGGGCAAGACCAGCAGATGGCTATGGCGAGCAGCTTTCAGGCCAGCGCGAATACCGGCCAGCGGCCCGGGGAAGTCACCTTCATCATCGTGGACCAACTGGTCGGCGTAG
>NZ_JBFUIC010000268.1:0-5611 GCF_056402075.1 Pseudomonas sp. P4_C3 | reverse complement strand
GTTGAAAAGGTCGCCGAGGTCGAGCAGGTCCTGTTGAACAGACATAAAAAATCCGATGCCAGAGGTCTGGCATCGGATTTTCGGGGAAGCCCGGCTGGGACTCAAATACTTAAGTGAACAGCATTACGCTGAAACAGCGGGGCTTTTTTATCCCTTTTTTCGGTGCAGGTCTGGATAAATCTCGCCAAGGTCGCTATCGGGACAATGCCCGTGGTGGAAACGGGCAAGATGGACTCGACCCGTTTTCTGCCGTGCGGCAAAAAACGGTCATATTTTTGTCATGACAGTTGCGCAAGCTCGGCTCTGTCCGTCGATAACAGGTTGATAACAACAAGGACGACCACATGCCAACGCAAAACCCGCACCGCATCGTCGGTCTGTGCACCTCCAGCAAGGTCTACAACGCACTGACCGAACTCAAGCACCTTGAAGGCCATCGCAGCGCCAAGTTTCTCTCGCTGCTGACGCAAAGCCTGGTGCGCAAGGGCCTGCTCAACGAGCAGGAAGTGGTTCATATGCTCGATCAGGTGGTCAGCTGACCGACCAACGGTCGTTTGCCCCCGCTGGCATCAATGACCACTATCGAAAGCGTTGATTACCCCTCATGGCACACGGACCTTAAAGTAGCTCCACAGATTGATGGAGGTACTTGTCATGTCCAAGGTTCAGATCATGTCCGTTATCGGCAGCGCGGTTCCCCCACAGCTCAGGGAGCTGGGCATGCTCGCCTGCTGGTACCTCGTGCAGGACGGCGTGCCAATCAGCGGCCCGCTCACTTCGCTGCCCGCCGCCCAGGCATTGTCGCAACGCATCGGCACCGGCCAGTCCGGCAGGCTCAGCGCCTAAGGCAGCTGCACCCGAGGTTTGGTTTCAATGAAAATGGCCCAGCTCGACATGAACAGGGCCGTGATCAACGGGCCGATGACAAAGCCGTTCAGGCCGAAAATCGCCAGGCCGCCGAGGGTCGAAATCAGGATCATGTAGTCCGGCATCCTGGTGTCCTTGCCCACCAGAATCGGTCGAAGCACGTTATCCACCAGGCCGATCACGAAGACCCCGAACAATCCCAGCACCACGCCCTGCCAGATCGCCCCGGTGAGCAGGAAAAACACCGCCACTGGCGCCCAGACTATTCCCGCCCCCACCGCCGGCAGCAGGGACAGAAACGCCATCAACACCGCCCAGAGCAATACGCTGGGGATGTCCAGAAACCAGAAAATCAGACCGCCCAGTGCGCCTTGCGTGATAGCCACCAGCAGGTTGCCCTTCACCGTGGCCCGCACCACACGATTGAACTTGAGCTGCAAACGACGTTTCTGCTGTTCCTGCAACGGCACCGCCAGACGCACCTTGCGTGCCAGTTCTGCACCGTCGCGCAGGAAGAAAAACAGCAGGTACAGCATGATGAAAAAACTGACGACGAACTCGAAGGTACCCTGGCCAAAAATGAAGGCCTGCGCCGCCAGCTCCTGACCGCCGGTCATCGCGCTTTTGACGATTTTCTCTCGCAGCCCGTTCAACTCGCCCATGCCGAAGCGATCCAGCAGATGCTGGAAATACGGCGGCAGGCTGTGCTTGAACTGCGACACGTACCCGGCAATATCGAGTTCGCCGCTCTCGACGCTTTTGTAGAGTGCCGCGCCCTCCTGAACCAGCAAGGCGCTGATGATGATCACCGGCAGAATCGCAATCACCAGGCAAATGCTCAATGTGCACAGCGACGTGAGGTTGCGTTGCCAGCCGAACTTCTCTTGCAGCCGGCGCTGCAGTGGCGCAAAGACGATGCCGAGGATCACCGCCCAGAACACCGCGCCGTAAAACGGCAGCAAGATCCAGATGAACGCAGCGCTCACCAGCACCAGCAAAACCGTCAGTGATTTGTCTTGTAGGGGCGTTTCGTTCATGTCCGATCCGTGCCAGAGAGGACGAAAAACTTCCGCCCTGATATTTAGTCCACTACGGCTCGCGCGAGTGCCATCGGTTTGTTGAACAAGCATAGATCCAGGTCAATAAACCCTCGCCACCGAACGTTTACCCTGCGCGGCTTTTGCGACCKACTCCGCCATGAACCTCTCCGCGCCAGAACTGCTCGCCCCCGCCGGCACCCTGAAAAACATGCGTTACGCCTTCGCCTACGGCGCCGATGCCGTGTACGCCGGTCAGCCGCGCTACAGCCTGCGGGTGCGCAACAACGAATTCGATCACGCCAACCTGGCTCTGGGCATTCGTGAGGCACAGGCTCAAGGCAAGCGCTTTTACGTGGTGGTGAATATCGCGCCGCACAACGCCAAGCTCAAGACCTTCCTCAAGGACCTTGAACCGGTGATCGCCATGGCCCCGGATGCGCTGATCATGTCCGACCCTGGCCTGATCATGCTGGTGCGTCGGCACTACCCGCAGATGCCGGTCCACCTTTCGGTGCAGGCCAATACGGTGAACTGGGCGAGCGTCGAGTTCTGGCAACAGCAAGGCCTGAGCCGGATAATCCTGTCGCGGGAGCTGTCGCTGGAAGAAATCGCCGAGATCCGCGAACAGGTGCCGGCCATGGAGCTAGAGGTGTTCGTGCACGGCGCGTTGTGCATGGCCTATTCCGGGCGCTGCCTGCTGTCGGGCTACATGAACAGGCGCGATGCCAATCAGGGCAGTTGCACCAATGCCTGTCGCTGGAAATATTCAGCGCAACCGGCCACCGAAAATCAGCTCGGCGAGATCGTCCAGACATTCGATCCCGAACCGACCCTGGGCATCGGCGCGCCTACCGACCAGGTGTTCCTGTTGCAGGAAGCCGATCGTCCCGGCGAACAGATGCCCGCCTTCGAAGACGAGCATGGCACTTACATCATGAACGCCAAGGACCTGCGCGCCGTGCAGCACGTCGAACGCCTGACGCACATGGGCGTGCACTCCCTGAAAATCGAAGGCCGGACCAAATCGCACTTTTATTGTGCGCGCACCACCCAGGTCTATCGCCGCGCCATCGACGACGCCGTGGCGGGCCGGACCTTCGACCGCGGCCTGATGACCGACCTGGAATCCCTCGCCCAGCGCGGTTACACCGAAGGTTTTCTGCGCCGGCATGTGCATGACGAGTACCAGAACTACCAGAACGGCAGCTCGGTGTCGGAGCGCCAGCGGTTTGTCGGTGAACTGACGGGCCAGCGCCGGGATCGACTGGCCGAGGTCAAGGTGAAGAACCGCTTCGGCCTGGGCGACCACATGGAACTGATGACGCCCAAGGGCAACTTCCACTTCGATCTGCATCAGTTGCAAAACGCCAAGGGAGAAGCGATCGAGGTTGCACCGGGCGATGGGCATACGGTGTATTTGCCGATACCGGATGCGGTGGATCTGGAGTTTGGGCTGTTGATGCGGGATGTGGGTGTGAACTGATCTTCAAATACACACATAACCCTGTGGGAGCGAGCTTGCTCCGGGCGGCGTTCCGACGATTGCGGTCTGCCAGTTAACATTGCTGTGACTGATCGATCGCTATCGCGAACAAGCTCGCTCCCACAAGGGACCGAGTCACCTTGCAGAATTTCATGCACAAGGACTCAACATGCTTGCCCTGCCATGGATCGACCTGGCCCTCCTCTCCCTCGGCTACGGGCTCGCTTTAATCTACGGCCAACTCGGCTGGCTGGCCGCGATCTCCGTAGTGTTGTTGCTGTTCGCCGGTTTCGCAGTCCGCCAGCAAAAACTCCCCATCGCTCGCTACCTCGGCCACGGCTTGTTCATCTTCATGGCCCTGGCGCTGGCAATGCATTGGCTCCCCGGTTTCTACAATGGTCGCGGCATCGATCCTCAGCGACTCACCGACGATGGCGTGCCATTTTCCATGTACCTGAATCAGGACAAACCCCTGATTGGCTTCTGGCTATTACTGGTCTGCCCGTGGATTGTCGGCCGGCGTTCGTTGCGCCTTTCCATCTATGCCACCGCTATCGCGCTGCCCCTGAGCGCCGTGCTGGCCCTGGGTGGCGCGCTCTTGCTGGGTGTCATCAGTTGGGCACCGAAATGGCCGGACCACGCATGGCTGTGGGTGCTTAATAATCTGCTGCTGGTGACGCTGGTGGAGGAAGCGCTGTTTCGCGGCTACATCCAGGGCAGTCTGAGCCGGTGCTTCAAAGACCTGCCCTACGGCGAAAACCTGGCCCTTCTACTGGCATCGCTATTGTTCGGCCTGGCGCATGTGGGCGCAGGCTGGCAGTGGGTGTTGCTGGCGAGCCTGGCGGGGATCGGTTATGGCTTGGCCTACCGTTTCGGCGGGTTGGGTGCAGCCATTGCCACCCACTTCGGTTTGAATCTGCTGCACTTCGGATTGTTCACTTATCCAATGTTGGCCGGGTAGCGACCCATCGACTAAAAACACTAACCGGACCAGGTGCCATCAACTGCTTCGGGCGCTGATTTTCGCATCTGCAATCGCCCTCCCGATAACTGCGCATCGATGTTATAAATCATTCAAATGCCGACGAGATTTTGGCACCACCATTGACAACACCCAATAAACACTGAACGAAACCGTTTTTTTTACGCTTGACCAGTCCGTTTTTACAGTTATATTTCGTCAGGCACTGCTCGGGAACCAATCGCCTTGACTACTGTCTTGCGCTGCGTTTAACCTCCCGCCCCACGAATGGAAGCGAACCGTTCTACACGACGGCGTCCTCTGAAAATGAATTCTGGCAACGCGTTTATCGCGCCGTTGTACTGTGCGGTAAATCATGCTGAAGCCTCGCTCTTCCCTCCAAATCAAAAAATCCGTCATTTTTGCCCTGGTGCTGCGTGAAGCGCGTTCGCGTTTTGGCGACCGGCGCATGGGCGCGAGCTGGACACTGATTGAACCGATTGCCCACCTGTTGATTCTGAGCGTAGCGTTCACCCTGATTCGCGGCAGCACCGTCGCCGGCATCGATTTCCCGGTGTTCGTCCTGGTCGGACTTGCACCATTCCTGCTGTTTCGCAACACCGCTTTGCGCTTGATGAACAGCCCCAAGGAAAACCGCTCACTGTTTGCCTACAAACAGATCAAGCCGCTGGACACCTACATCGCCCGGGTTCTGGTGGAGTTCAGCATTTCCGCGAGCGCATACGCCATCCTGGTCTTCGGTTTTGCATGGTACGGCTTCGACATGTCCATCAAATCCCCCATCGAGTGGATGCTGACCATCCTTCTGGGCGTCCTGTTCTCCTTTGGCCTGGGCATGTTGCTGTCACTGATTGCCCACGCCATGCCCAGCAGCACCCTCTTTCTGCGGATGATGTTCTTCCCGCTGTACTTCCTCTCGGGCGTACTGATTCCCGCCGCCTACCTGCCTCACGCCATGCTGCCACTGCTGCTGCTCAATCCATTCCTGCACCTGCTGGAACTGATCCGTGCCGAAATCTTCCCGCACTACGTTCCGGTCGATGGTGTGTCGGCGCACTACGTCATCGCGTTCACCCTGGTCTTGCTGTTCGTCTCCCTTGGTACGTACCGGGTTCGTCGACTGCATTTGATCTCTACCAAGAACGGCTAACCGCAGGCTTCCCGTGTTCGAGCTCAGAAATATCACCAAGTCTTACCTGACCCCCAAAGGTCGCCGGCACGTTTTCCGCGACCTGTCAC
>NZ_JBFUIC010000267.1:0-5656 GCF_056402075.1 Pseudomonas sp. P4_C3 | reverse complement strand
AATCAGAATGTCGCGGTGAATACGTTCCCGGGCCTTGTACACACCGCCCGTCACACCATGGGAGTGGGTTGCACCAGAAGTAGCTAGTCTAACCTTCGGGAGGACGGTTACCACGGTGTGATTCATGACTGGGGTGAAGTCGTAACAAGGTAGCCGTAGGGGAACCTGCGGCTGGATCACCTCCTTAATCGACGACTCAGCTGCTCCATAAGTTCCCACACGAATTGCTTGATTCATTGAAGAAGACGATAGAAGCAGCTTTAAGCTCCAAGCTGATAGCTCCAAGCTAACAGTTACGCGCTCGAAATTGGGTCTGTAGCTCAGTTGGTTAGAGCGCACCCCTGATAAGGGTGAGGTCGGCAGTTCGAATCTGCCCAGACCCACCAATTTTGTTATGGGGCCATAGCTCAGCTGGGAGAGCGCCTGCCTTGCACGCAGGAGGTCAACGGTTCGATCCCGTTTGGCTCCACCATAAACTGCTTCAAAGTGTCGAAGAGTTTAGAAATGAATATTCCAGYGYGAATATTGATTTCTAGTCTTTTGAYTAGATCGTTCTTTAAAAATTTGGGTATGTGATAGAAAGATAGACTGAACGTTACTTTCACTGGTAACGGATCAGGCTAAGGTAAAATTTGTGAGTTGCTCTWTGAGCAAGTGCGAATTTTCGGCGAATGTCGTCTTCACAGTATAACCAGATTGCTTGGGGTTATATGGTCAAGTGAAGAAGCGCATACGGTGGATGCCTTGGCAGTCAGAGGCGATGAAAGACGTGGTAGCCTGCGAAAAGCTTCGGGGAGTCGGCAAACAGACTTTGATCCGGAGATGTCTGAATGGGGGAACCCAGCCATCATAAGATGGTTATCTTGTACTGAATACATAGGTGCAAGAGGCGAACCAGGGGAACTGAAACATCTAAGTACCCTGAGGAAAAGAAATCAACCGAGATTCCCTTAGTAGTGGCGAGCGAACGGGGACYAGCCCTTAAGTGGCTTTGAGATTAGCGGAACGCTCTGGAAAGTGCGGCCATAGTGGGTGATAGCCCTGTACGCGAAAATCTCYTGGTCATGAAATCGAGTAGGACGGAGCACGAGAAACTTTGTCTGAATATGGGGGGACCATCCTCCAAGGCTAAATACTACTGACTGACCGATAGTGAACTAGTACCGTGAGGGAAAGGCGAAAAGAACCCCGGAGAGGGGAGTGAAATAGATCCTGAAACCGTATGCGTACAAGCAGTGGGAGCCCACTTTGTTGGGTGACTGCGTACCTTTTGTATAATGGGTCAGCGACTTATTTTCAGTGGCGAGCTTAACCGAATAGGGGAGGCGTAGCGAAAGCGAGTCTTAATAGGGCGTCTAGTCGCTGGGAATAGACCCGAAACCGGGCGATCTATCCATGGGCAGGTTGAAGGTTAGGTAACACTGACTGGAGGACCGAACCGACTACCGTTGAAAAGTTAGCGGATGACCTGTGGATCGGAGTGAAAGGCTAATCAAGCTCGGAGATAGCTGGTTCTCCTCGAAAGCTATTTAGGTAGCGCCTCATGTATCACTGTAGGGGGTAGAGCACTGTTTCGGCTAGGGGGTCATCCCGACTTACCAAACCGATGCAAACTCCGAATACCTACAAGTGCCGAGCATGGGAGACACACGGCGGGTGCTAACGTCCGTCGTGAAAAGGGAAACAACCCAGACCGTCAGCTAAGGTCCCAAAGTTATGGTTAAGTGGGAAACGATGTGGGAAGGCTTAGACAGCTAGGAGGTTGGCTTAGAAGCAGCCACCCTTTAAAGAAAGCGTAATAGCTCACTAGTCGAGTCGGCCTGCGCGGAAGATGTAACGGGGCTCAAACCATACACCGAAGCTACGGGTATCACTTMGGTGATGCGGTAGAGGAGCGTTCTGTAAGCCTGTGAAGGTGAGTTGAGAAGCTTGCTGGAGGTATCAGAAGTGCGAATGCTGACATGAGTAACGACAATGGGTGTGAAAAACACCCACGCCGAAAGACCAAGGTTTCCTGCGCAACGTTAATCGACGCAGGGTTAGTCGGTCCCTAAGGCGAGGCTGAAAAGCGTAGTCGATGGAAAACAGGTTAATATTCCTGTACTTCTGGTTATTGCGATGGAGGGACGGAGAAGGCTAGGCCAGCTTGGCGTTGGTTGTCCAAGTTTAAGGTGGTAGGCTGRRATCTTAGGTAAATCCGGGATYYYAAGGCCGAGAGCTGATGACGAGTTACCCTTTGGGTGACGAAGTGGTTGATGCCATGCTTCCAAGAAAAGCTTCTAAGCTTCAGGTAACCAGGAACCGTACCCCAAACCGACACAGGTGGTTGGGTAGAGAATACCAAGGCGCTTGAGAGAACTCGGGTGAAGGAACTAGGCAAAATGGCACCGTAACTTCGGGAGAAGGTGCGCCGGTGAGGGTGAAGGACTTGCTCCGTAAGCCCACGCCGGTCGAAGATACCAGGCCGCTGCGACTGTTTATTAAAAACACAGCACTCTGCAAACACGAAAGTGGACGTATAGGGTGTGACGCCTGCCCGGTGCCGGAAGGTTAATTGATGGGGTTAGCTAACGCGAAGCTCTTGATCGAAGCCCCGGTAAACGGCGGCCGTAACTATAACGGTCCTAAGGTAGCGAAATTCCTTGTCGGGTAAGTTCCGACCTGCACGAATGGCGTAACGATGGCGGCGCTGTCTCCACCCGAGACTCAGTGAAATTGAAATCGCTGTGAAGATGCAGTGTATCCGCGGCTAGACGGAAAGACCCCGTGAACCTTTACTATAGCTTTGCACTGGACTTTGAATTTGCTTGTGTAGGATAGGTGGGAGGCTTTGAAGCGTGGACGCCAGTTCGCGTGGAGCCAACCTTGAAATACCACCCTGGCAACTTTGAGGTTCTAACTCAGGTCCGTTATCCGGATCGAGGACAGTGTATGGTGGGTAGTTTGACTGGGGCGGTCTCCTCCTAAAGAGTAACGGAGGAGTACGAAGGTGCGCTCAGACCGGTCGGAAATCGGTCGTAGAGTATAAAGGCAAAAGCGCGCTTGACTGCGAGACAGACACGTCGAGCAGGTACGAAAGTAGGTCTTAGTGATCCGGTGGTTCTGTATGGAAGGGCCATCGCTCAACGGATAAAAGGTACTCCGGGGATAACAGGCTGATACCGCCCAAGAGTTCATATCGACGGCGGTGTTTGGCACCTCGATGTCGGCTCATCACATCCTGGGGCTGAAGCCGGTCCCAAGGGTATGGCTGTTCGCCATTTAAAGTGGTACGCGAGCTGGGTTTAGAACGTCGTGAGACAGTTCGGTCCCTATCTGCCGTGGACGTTTGAGATTTGAGAGGGGCTGCTCCTAGTACGAGAGGACCGGAGTGGACGAACCTCTGGTGTTCCGGTTGTCACGCCAGTGGCATTGCCGGGTAGCTATGTTCGGAAWAGATAACCGCTGAAAGCATCTAAGCGGGAAACTWGCCTCAAGATGAGATCTCACTGGGACCTTGAGTCCCCTGAAGGGCCGTCGAAGACTACGACGTTGATAGGTTGGGTGTGTAAGCGCTGTGAGGCGTTGAGCTAACCAATACTAATTGCCCGTGAGGCTTGACCATATAACACCCAAGCAATTTGCTTAAGAAGCGAGTTGCGGTGTGTGAAGACGCAATGAACCGAAAGTTCGACKCTCRCAAAACACCGAAAGCTATCACCTACCCAATTTGCTGAAGCGCGGCCAGCTGGCCACGACTCGGTACCCGAATTTCTTGACGACCATAGAGCATTGGAACCACCTGATCCCATCCCGAACTCAGCAGTGAAACGATGCATCGCCGATGGTAGTGTGGGGTTTCCCCATGTGAGAGTAGGTCATCGTCAAGATTAAATTCCGAAACCCCTATCTGCGTATGCAGGTAGGGGTTTTGTTTTTGTCCGCCGTGTAGGAGCGAGCTCGCTCGCGATGGTCGTCAACGCTGACGCTAACTTACTGATGCCCCGCGCCGTGCTGAAGCTCATCGCGAGCAAGCTCGCTCCTACTGCCCCAACCGCTCCAGCGTATGCGTCAACGGTTCCAGAGACACACAGATAAAACCATCAAGCGGCCGATTGAGCTCTTCCACCAGCAAGATTGTTGCCCCGGTCGACAGGGCACACATCAACAGCACGACGACAATGGTCCCGTTGCGTGGTGCAAACAGGCCGAAGGAACCGAAGATAATCGCAAGCCACGACACCAGGATCACCAGCATCACCGGTGGGATCGATTGATTGGCTTGCAGCAGGGTCAACCAGCGGGTGGCAAAAACCGTGTCCATGTCTTGCAATGCCGCGGCTTTGAGTGAGCGTTGATCATCGTTGCCCGGCGACAGTGATTCGACCTGGCGTTGTAGACCTTCAGAGCGACGGATGACTTCGGGGCTATCGAGCGTTGCAATCTGACGGTGATCGCGAGAGGCGAGTACTTCCGTGACTTCGGCGTAGTTGTGCTTGAGCTCGGTGCGGATGTCCTGGGTGCCGGCACCGTAGCGGGCCAGCATGCGGTCGAATTGAACCACTTTCGCCGCCGCACCCTCCAGTTCGGCATTAGCCGTATCGAAGGTGCTTTTGGCTGAGGAAACGAGCAGGCCGAGAACCAGCGCCGACATCGTTGCGATGAGGCCGGTAGCCAGCTTTACCACCGCGACGGAGTCATCGCTCAGGTGATGGCTAGGTAATCGCTCCCTTACGTACGAGCCCAGTAGTGCGCTGCCGAACAGGCAGGCGAAAACGATGAGGGCGATCACCACATCATTCAAATTCAACCTCCGCTGACGGTGTCTCCGGGGCGTGGGGGAAACTATTGGTACTTGATCACGATGCCTTTGAGTTTGCGCCGCTATCCATGTGGCTAGTTGACGGTAGCAGACAGACCGGGAGTTGCCAGAACGCCCAACCTTTTCAGGTTGGGCTTTGTGCCTTCAATACTGTCGTTCGACAAAGGCCGTTTACTGATCCTTTTCGCAATTGACCATCCACGACACACCAAAACGGTCGACCAGCATGCCGAAGCGCGCCGCCCAGAACGTGGTCTCCAGTGGCATTTGCACAGTGCCACCGCCCGCCAGTGCATTGAAGACCCGCTCGGCCTCGGCAATGCTGTCGACGTTGAGTGAAATCGAACAGGCACTCATTTTATCCACGGGGCGATCCGGTGTGGTGTCCGAGCCCATGATGGCCTGATCGCCCACGATCAGGCGGGTATGAATGATCAGATTGTGCAGATCCGTAGGGACATGCTCACCGGCCGGCGTTTCGCCGAAGGTCAACATGGCTTCGATCTGGCCCTGCAGGCACTGCGCGTAGAACGTGAAGGCCGCTTTGCAGTCGCCGTTGAAGATAAGGTAGGGATTGATTTTCATGGTCGGCTCCAGGTGCTCGAGTACATACATCGGTTTGGACGCCGGTTTTTTCGGCGAATTCCGATTGTGTCGAGCCGACAAGCAAAGCGCTAAATCTTTGTCGAAGCTTGTGTTTCTTTAGATGTTTTTTCGATAGGACGCGCGAGGCTTATCGCCTCCGGCACACGCCGTGGTGCAAGCACACGTTCGATGGCGCCGCTGACCATGCTTTCCAGCAGTTCCTCACGTTCCTGCTCGTCCAGAACATGGGGCGTCAGCCAGCTGGGTGGG
>NZ_JBFUIC010000266.1:0-7909 GCF_056402075.1 Pseudomonas sp. P4_C3 | reverse complement strand
GGTCAAGGGACCCGGCCTGATCCTGCTGATTCCGGTGGTCCAGCAAATGGTCAGGGTCGATTTGCGCACCGTGGTGCTGGACGTTCCGCCGCAAGACGTGATCACCCGCGACAACGTGTCGGTCAAGGTCAACGCGGTGCTGTATTTCCGTGTGCTCGATCCGCAAAAGGCCATCATCCAGGTCGAAGACTTTCTAATGGCCACCAGCCAATTGGCGCAAACCACGTTGCGGGCGGTGCTGGGTAAACACGAACTGGACGAACTGCTGGCCGAACGCGAACGGTTGAACCTGGACATCCAGCAAGTGCTCGACGCCCAGACCGACGCCTGGGGCATCAAGGTTGCCAACGTCGAGATCAAACATGTGGACCTCAACGAATCGATGATCCGCGCCATTGCCAAGCAGGCCGAGGCCGAACGGGAACGGCGAGCCAAGGTGATCCACGCCGAAGGCGAATTGCAGGCCTCGGAAAAACTCATGCAGGCCGCCGAAATGCTTGGCCGCCAACCGGGGGCCATGCAGCTGCGCTACATGCAGACCCTGAGTTCGATTGCCGGCGACAAGAGTTCGACCATCGTCTTTCCGCTGCCAATCGAGTTGCTCAAGGGCATGGCGGACTTGTCGTCGAAACCTTGAAGGTTGCGATGACGCCACTCATTGTCCGGTATTGCCGGACAGGTACAACCTCGCGGCAACACCACCAGCCTTCATCTGACGAGCGATCTGCCATTGCGCCGGCAACGGTGCGAACTCGTCAGGTACGTCGGCGGTACTGATCAGCCAGGTTCGTCCCGTGCCCTTTGGCAGGTCGCTCAAGTGGTCCAGATACACGTCTGGCATCGTCAAGGTACCGAAACCATAGTCGTTCGGCCGGCTCGAAGTGCCATCGGCCCGTGGCGGGGTGTAGAGCAGGGGCTGGGTACTGGTGCGGTTGTAGTAGACGTAACTCAAGTACCAGAGCATGTCACTGGTAACGATCCGGTCCCCCGGCTGAAAATGCAGATTGACGTCTTCCACCAGGACGTTGACCTGATCATGGACGTCCACCGTCGCGTTGTTTTTCAGGCCCACCAGTTCAACACCGACAAACAGGACCAGCACCGTCAGGGCCAGCACCCGGGAACCGGAGTACAAGCGGTCGATTGCCAATGCTGCCAACAGCGGCAGGCCAAGGGCATACGCGGTGAGGTAGCGCTCGATGAATATCGGCGAAAAAAACGACACCGCAAACACCAGCAGCATCGGGACAAAGGTGTAGATCGCGAGCAACGCGCTGCCACGGAACACACTGCGATCACGTGCCAGCGCCACCCACGCCAACACCGGCAAGGTCACCGGCAAGGCAATAAACACCAGGGGAGGCAGGGTTTCTCCGTCGTCCTGGGTCAGCAACGACCAGACCATCGACGGTAAGGAATCCAGGCTGACGGGCAGTTCCCAGCCAACATCGCCATTGGCCTTCAGTTGGTCCAGGTGCCGTAGCAGGTCGACAAACCCCGGCAGCCACGGCAGATACAGCGCCACGATAGCCACATTGGCCAGCCACCAGTCACCCCGCTGGATGTGCCGCAGACGATGCCCCGGCTGCACGCGGATGATCCCCAGGTACAACCAATGGCAGAGCACGCACAGGGCCGTGAAGTAATGGGTGTAAAACGCCGCGCTCATCAGCACGACATAGATCACCAGATAGCGCCGACGCTGTGGCTTGCGGATCCAGTACACCAGCGCAATGGTTGCCCCCAGCAACCACAGTCCCAGCAGCGAATACATTCGCACTTCCTGGCTGTAGCGCACCGCCGTGGGCAGCAGGGCCAGCAGGAGGCCGGCGAAGATCGCGGCACGGCGGGTGGMGAGCCGATCGACCAGCCACACACCGAGCCCGACCGAGGCAATCCCCGGCAGGACACTGAGGCAGCGGATCGACAATATGCCGTCGCCAAACATCGCGATCCAGCCGTGCAGCAGTATGAAATACAGCGGCGGGTGCACGTCGTAGGCGGCGTGCACCCAGATATCAGGTAATGAGTAACGGGCCAGCAGCAGGCTGGAACCCTCGTCGCCCCAAATCGCGGCAGCGGTCAGATCGTAAAAGCGCACCAGCGCGGCCAATACCAGAATCGGCACCAGCCAATGCTCTCGCGCCCAGCGGATCAACGGTTGCGCGCCCCTGGCGAAACCAGGATTGGCGTGCGGTCCCTGAGTGTCGCCCATCGGCGTTTCTCTGCGCGCCTCCATTGCCTCCCCACTGCTCCTGCGTCGCCAGCAACGCCCCTTGCACGGTGAGTACGGTGACGAAATCCACCACGCCCTCAACGTACTGCTGTTGCGCGGTGTCCAGCGCAATGCGGTTCTGGCGCACGGCTTCGGCCAGGCTGTCGCGGCGCAACTGGCTGGCGTTGTAGGCGGTCAATTGGTCATCGATTTCATGCCAGGCGCGCAACACGGTTTGCTGATAGGCGATAGCGGCTTCCTGCTGCTGTGCTTCACGCAACTCGAGCACGCCACGCAAGCGGCCGCCGTCGAACAAGGGCAAAGTGAATTGCGGGCCGATGCCGAACGAACGCGAACCCCAGGAGCCGAAATCGCTCAGTTGCATGGCCTGGGAACCGATGTTCCCCGACAGGGTGATTCGCGGATAGAAATCGCCCTTGGCCACGCCAATGCTGGCCGTGGCGGCATACAGCCGTGCTTCGGCCTGGCGAATGTCCGGCCGACGTGCAGCCAGTTGCGAGGGCAAGCCGATGGCGACCTGGCGCGGCGTTTGTGGCACCGGTGCGTCTGTGGATAACTCCGCCGCCAATGCCTGGGGCGGTTCGCCCATCAACAAACTCAAGGCGTTGATCAGTTGCCACTGGCGCTGCTCCAGTGCGGGCAGGCGCGATTCGATGGCCGCCACTTGTGCGGCGGCTTCGGCGACATCCAGGTCCGTCGCGACGCCGTCGGCCAGGCGCAACTGCGAGAGCTTCAGGCTATGGCGGGCAACGTCGAGATTCTGTTCGGTGACGAGCCGGGTGTTCTGCACACCGCGCAGTTGAATGTAGTCCTGGGCGGTTTCGGCCAGCACCGACAGCAGCACACCGCGCCGGTCGTTCTCGGCGACTTCCAGGTTGGCGTCGGCGGCTTCGGTTTCCCGCCGCACGCGGCCCCATAAATCCAGCTCCCAGGAAGCGGAAAAGCCGGCATCCCACAGGTTGAAGGCGGATTTGCCGTTGTGTCCTGATGGGTCGTTCAGGCCTTCACCACTGTTACGGTTGCGTCCGTAACGGCCGCTGGCGGCCGTGTTGGGGTAGCGCTCGGCGGTGATGACCTGATGCACAGCACGACTTTGCTGCAAGCGGCTACCGGCCAGTTTCAGGTCGAGGTTGTCGGTCAGGGCGCGCTGGCTCAGGGCCGAGAGTTTCGGGTCGTGGAACACCTCCCACCAGCGCTCGGCCATTGTTTCGGCGACGGCCTGGCTGGCGGCGGATTTGGCCGGTTTTGCCCAATCGGTGATTTGTGTGGTTTCGGGCTTTTGGAAATCGGGGCCGACGGTGCAGCCACTGAAACTCATGACGAGCAAGGCACTCAAGGTAAGTTGCGACAGTTGGCCCCTTCGCGAGCAAGCTCGCTCCCACAATGGACTTTCTGTGATGCGAAAATCTTGTACATCGCACATAACCCTTGTGGGAGCGAGCTTGCTCGCGATGGCGTCCGCGCCGTCAACACTGGTTTTCATCGCTGAGTCACCTCACGCAATACATCACTTGCGGTATCGATGCTCGCCTCCACCGACATCCCCACCCGCAAGCGCTCGGCCAGCGACTGCCCCGGCTCAAGCACGATCTTCACCGGAATCCGCTGCACCACTTTGGTGAAGTTGCCGGTGGCGTTGTCCGGTTTGACCGCGGCGAACGTCACCCCGGTAGCCGGCGCAATGCTTTCGACACGACCGTTGAGTGCCGCACCGCCCAGACTGTCAACGCGCACTTGCACAGCCTGCCCCGGCTGCACATCTGTCAGTTGGGTTTCCTGGAAATTGGCCATCACGTAAGCCTGAGCTAGCGGCACCACTGCGAGGATTTTGCTGCCCGGCGTGACGTAGGCGCCGACCCGCACCGCGCGTTCGCCGACCATACCGTCCTGTGGCGCAACGATCCTCGTATAGGACAACTCATAGCTGGCCATTTCCAGCTTCGCTTGCGCCCGTTTCAGACCGCCTTCGGCGGCATCGCGCTGGGCCGTGAGGATCTCCACCTGCTTGCGTTCCGCCGCCAGTACTGCAGTGGCGTTGGCCAGCCGCGCGGAGGCCTGGTCGATGCGCGTTTGCGCCTGCTGCGCATTTTGCACTGTGCCGGCGCCCACTCCGGCGAGGTGGTTGTAACGGTTCAACTCATGTTCGGCAAACGCCATTTCCGCCTTGGCCGAGACCACCGAGGATTGCGCCTGGGCAATCACCGACGCCTGGCGCTCGAGGGTCGCCCGGGCGTTTTGCAGTTGCGCCCTGGCCACCAGCGTTTCGGCATCGGCGGCCTGGGCGGCTGCGCGCAAATCCCGGTCATCGATAAGTGCCAGCAACTGCCCGGCCTTGACCTGCTGGTTGTCCTCGACCAGCACTTGCTTGATAAACCCGGCGACCCGCGGCACGACCAGGGTGAAATCCGCCGAGACATAAGCATCGTTGGTGTTCTGTTGGGTGCGCTTGCCGAACAGGCCGGGCATCGCCAGGTACAGCAATACGCCGACGGCCACTGCGGCGGCCACGGCAACCGCGACTTTCTGCTTTGCTTGAGTGTTCATAAAAACCTTCTGTATCAGTGGAGCATTCAGGTCGGTGCGCGCGGCGGATAGATCCGCGTTGGCAGCCAGAAAATCAGCAGGATCAAGGTCACGGCGATACCGGCCATGCACAGGTAAAGATCAGAGGAAGTGAGCACCACCGCTTGCTCATGCAGACGATGAGCGAGGCTTGCGCTGTCGTGCTCGGCCAGCGGCGAGTTGCCGAGGCGGTCGACCAGCATGGTCGAGTGAAAATGCAGTCGTGCCGTGGTCAGTGCTTCGATCACCCCGGTGGCGATGACCGCCGACAGGCCTTTGACGGTGTTGAACCAGGCCGATGCGAACGGCCCCTCCATCGGGTTGATGCTGCCGGTGGACAGCATCAGCAGCGGCAACACCGCCATGGGCTGACCAAAAATCTGCAGCCATTGCAGCACATAGAAATCGTCGCGAATCCACGCGGACGTCAGTTGCGAGCCGCCGACGCACGACAGCACCAGCATGCTCAGGCCGATGCCCAACACCCAGCGGCAATCAACCCAGCGAAAGTTGCACAGCGCCGCCACCAACGGCAGCGCAATCAATTGCGGCAGCGCCGCGAGCAGCATGATCGGCGCGGTCTGCACCGGACGATAACCCTGGACCTGCGCCAGGTAGCTGGACGGAATAATGATCACCGCCTGCAACACCACCAGCACGCCCGCCAGAGTCAGCAGGGCGAAAGACAGGTTACGGATGCCGAGCATCTGCATCTTGAAAAACGGCATCGGCTGCGACCACTCGCCGCTCAAAAACAGCACCAGCAGCAACAGCCCGCCACCGAGCAATCCGCAGATCAGGTTCGACTCGAACCAGTCCAGGCGATTGCCCTGCAGAATGCCGATCACCAGCATGCAAATGGCGGGAAAACCCAGCAGCACACCGCGCCAGTTGAAGGACTTGAAGCGTTCCAGACGCAGCGGGTCCCGGGGCAAGCCATACGCCACCGCGGCCATGGCAATCAGGCACGGCGCGATGATTTGCCAGAAGGTCCATTGCCAGCCGACATACTCGGTCCACAACCCGGCCAATGGCGTGCCCAGGCCCGGGCCGAACGTCGCCGTCAGGGCATAACCGGCCAGGCCATACAACTTCACATTGGCCGGCAAAAACCGCAGGGCCACGGTCATCAGCATCGGCGGCAATGCGCCGCCCGCCAGGCCTTGCAAGGTGCGCAGCAACAACAGGCTTTCGTAATTCGGGGCGAAGGGACACAACACACCCAGCAGGGTGAACAGGCTGATGGCGCACAGGGTGAAACGCCGCAACGAGAACGTCACCGCACACCACGGTGCGAACGCCATGGCCGCCACCGAAGTCGCGGTGTAACAGGCGACCAGCCAGGTGCCTTCGTCGTAGCCGATGGCCAACGCACCACGGATGTCAGCCAGGGCGACTTTGGTCACCATCTCGTTCAGGCCCGACACCAGCACCGCCAGCAGCACGCCCACCAGGCCGATGATGATCCGCGGGCCGAAGACGGGTGGAGCGGCTGCCGGGCTGGCCGCAGCAACAGGTGCCGTGACCGTAAGGGAAGTCATGTACTGCAAGCTCCGTCGTGGAAAGACCGAAGCATTCTAGGAAGCGTGATGCCTGACGAAAATCAACTTATTGACAGGTTATAAGTGCGTTATACGCAACGATACAAAACCCTGTGGGAGCGAGCTTGCTCGCGATGAGGCCGGCAGCCTCAACATCTTTATTGGCTGACCTGCCGCTATCGTCGGAACGCCGCCCGGACCAAGCTCGCTCCCACAGGGTTTTGCGTTCACCTCAGTCCGGTTGCGCGGCCAACCACGTTTCATCGCAGCAGGATTTCAGCGTTTCACGCAACCAGCGATGTGCCGGGTCCTTGTCGAAACGCGGATGCCAGGCTTGGGTCAGCATCAGGGTCGGCAAAGGGATCGGCAGGTCGAACGAGCGCAGCTTCAGCCCGAGCCGTCGCACGCTCAGCAGCGCCTCTTTGGGCACCGGCAGAATCAGGTCGGAATCGGGCAAGGCAAACATCGCCGCATGAAAGCTTGGCGCGATCACCGCCACCCGTCGTTCCAGCCCCAGGGCATTGAGCGCGGTATCGATCGGCCCCCGGGCAATGCCACGCCGGGACATGCTGATATGGGAATAACCCGCATAGCGCTCTGCCGTGATCTCTTCTTCCAACAGCGGATGATCCTCGCGCACCAGACCAACGAAGTGGGTGGAAAACAGGTTCTGAATCTTCACTTCCGGGGTCAGCGGCCGGGTGTTGCTGACGCTCAGATCGATCCGCCCTTCGCGCAACGCCTCATCATCGCCATCGCCTTCCGGGACGAAACGTAATTCGCAGTGCGGTGCCTGCCGGTCAAGGGTGTCGAACAGCTTGCCGCCGTAGACGCCGACAAAAAAATCGTTGGCGCGAATACTGAACCGCCGCCGCAGCGAGCTCAGTTCCACCGTATCGGCCGAACGAAACAGCAACCCGGCCTGCTCCACCACACTGCGCACCTGCTCACGCAACGCCAGCGCCTTGGGGGTCGGCACCAGGCCCCGGCCGGCGCGCACCAGAATCGGATCGCCAAGGGCTTCGCGGATGCGTGTCAACGTCCGGCTCATGGCCGCCGGGCTCAGGTTCATCCGCCGCGCCGCGCCCACCACACTGCCCTCGTCGAGCAAGGCATCGAGGGCGACCAACAGGTTCATGTCTGGCAATTGCATTGCGAGCACTCGTGTCTGATCAGGGTTGATTCAGACGCAATGCTAGCAAACATCACCGAACCATCCCCCACCGTTTCACCGTCACCCGCTCCAACGAATCAAACACCAGATTTTCCACCAGCAACCCAATCAGAATCACTACCGCCAACCCGGCAAACACCTTGTCGGTATACAGCTCATTGCGATTCTGAAAGATGTACCACCCCAACCCACCTTTGCCACTGGTAGCCCCAAACACCAACTCAGCAGCAATCAACGTACGCCAGGCAAACGCCCAGCCGATTTTCAGCCCGGCGAGAATTGACGGCAGCGCCGCCGGAATCAGAATGAACAGCACAAAGCGAATGCCCTTGAGGCCGTAGTTGCGCCCGGCCATGCGCAGGGTTTCCGAGACGCCGAGGAAGCCAGCGTAAGTGT
>NZ_JBFUIC010000265.1:0-5686 GCF_056402075.1 Pseudomonas sp. P4_C3 | reverse complement strand
GCTCAACATCGACAAGCCGGCGGCACTGGTCAAGTACGCCATCGATCACGGGCTGATTTCCCGCTAACCCCTCCCTCCAGCTCCTACAGGTTTCGTACGGCCGAAAATTTCTTTCCTCCCTACCACCCGACGAGAAACTCACTCAAGGGACTTGCGTCATCGGTATTATGGTATACCATCAGACGCACAGACACCCAAAACCTCCTATGGAGCAGCTCATGAGTTTCGAAATCCGCAAGATCGTCAGCTATGTCGAAGAAACCTTTATTGAAGGCGGCAAAGCCACCGATAAGCCCGTGACCATGGTCGGTCTGGCCGTGGTTATGAAGAACCCCTGGCTGGGCAACGGTTTCGTCGAAGACCTGAAACCACAGATCCGCGCCAACTGCTCCGACCTCGGCGCACTGATGGTCGAGCGCCTGGTGGGCATCATCGGCGGTGCCGAGAAAATCGAGGCTTACGGCAAGGCTGCGGTGGTCGGTGCCGACGGCGAGATCGAGCACGCTTCGGCGGTGATCCACACCCTGCGCTTCGGCAACCATTACCGCGAAGCGGTCAAGGCCAAGAGCTACCTGAGCTTCACCAACAAGCGCGGCGGCCCGGGCACCTCGATCCAGATCCCGATGATGCACAAGGACGACGAAGGCCTGCGTTCGCACTACATCACCCTGGAAATGCAGATCGAAGACGCCCCGCGTGCCGACGAAATCGTTGTGGTCCTTGGTTGCGCCGACGGCGGCCGCCTGCACCCGCGCATCGGCAACCGCTACATCGACCTGGAAGAACTGGCAGCCGAAAAAGCCCAGTAACCGGCCAGCAGAACGACAACAAGAAGGCATTGCAGGAGCGCTCCATGATTCGGCTCACCGCTGAACTCACCCCGGCTGGCACCAGTTACCTGGCGACCGGCCAAGGCCAGCCCGTGGTCTTGATCCACGGCGTGGGCCTGAACAAAGAAATGTGGGGCGGCCAGATCGTTGGCCTGGCCACGAAGTACCGCGTCATCGCCTACGACATGCTCGGCCATGGCGCCAGCCCGCGCCCGGAAAGCGGCACGCCGCTGCTCGGCTATGCCGACCAGTTGCTGGAGCTGCTCGACCACCTGCAATTGCCCAAGGCAACGGCGATCGGTTTTTCCATGGGCGGGCTGGTGGCGCGGGCGTTTGCCCTGCACTACCCGCAACGCCTGGAAGGCCTGGTGGTGCTCAACAGTGTTTTCAACCGCAGCGCCGAACAGCGCGCCGGGGTCATCGCCCGCACCAGCCAGGCCGCCGAACACGGCCCGGACGCCAATGCCGAAGCGGCGCTGTCACGCTGGTTCAGCCGTGAATACCAGGCCGCGAACCCGGCGCAGATCGCCGCGATTCGCCAGACCCTGGCCGGCAATGACCCTCAGGGTTACCTGACCACTTACGAACTGTTCGCCACCCAGGACATGTACCGCGCCGACGACCTGGCCAGCATCCAGGTACCGACGCTGATCGCCACCGGCGAACTGGACCCCGGCTCGACCCCGGAAATGGCCCGGCAACTGGCCGAACGCATTCCCGGTGCGACCGTTGCCGTGCTCGCCGAGCAACGGCATATGATGCCCGTAGAGTCTCCGCGCCTGGTCAACCAGCTGTTGCTGGAGTTTCTGCAGACCGCGCACTCCAAACAAAACCAGATCAAGGGGATCGTTGCATGACACTCGCACGCTTCCAGATGTGCATCGGCGGTGAATGGGTCGATGCCCTGTCCGGCAAGACCTTCGAAAGCCTCAACCCGGCGCTGGCCGAGCCTTGGGCCGAATTGCCCGATGCCGACGAAGCCGATGTCGAACGCGCCGTGCAGGCGGCACAGACGGCTTTCGACAGCCCGGCATGGCGCGGTTTGACCGCCACCGCTCGCGGCAAATTGCTGCGACGCCTGGGCGACCTGATCGCCGAGAACAAGGAACAACTGGCGCAGCTGGAAAGCCGCGACAACGGCAAGCTGATCCGCGAAACCCGTGGCCAGGTTGGTTATCTGCCGGAGTTCTTCCACTACACCGCAGGCCTGGCGGACAAGCTCGAAGGCGGCACCCTGCCGCTGGACAAGCCGGACCTGTTTGCCTACACCGTGCACGAAGCCATGGGCGTGGTCGCGGCGATCATTCCGTGGAACAGCCCGCTGTACCTGACGGCGATCAAATTGGCCCCGGCCCTCGCCGCGGGCAACACCATCGTGATCAAGCCGTCGGAACACGCCTCGGCGACCATCCTCGAACTCGCGCGCCTGGCGCTGGAAGCCGGGATTCCGCCGGGGGTGGTCAACGTCGTCACCGGTTACGGCCCAAGCACCGGTGCCGCCCTCACCCGTCATCCCCTGGTGCGCAAGATCGCCTTCACCGGCGGCGCGGCCACGGCGCGGCATGTGGTGCGCAGCAGCGCCGAGAACTTCGCCAAACTGTCGCTGGAGCTGGGGGGCAAATCGCCGAACATCATCTTCGCCGACGCCGACCTCGACAGCGCGATCAACGGTGCCATCGCCGGGATCTATGCCGCCTCCGGGCAGAGCTGCGTCTCCGGTTCGCGCTTGCTGGTGCAGGACGAGATCTACGACGAGTTCGTCGGCCGTTTGGTGGAACGCGCCCGGCGCATCCGCATCGGCAACCCCCAGGACGACAGCAGCGAAATGGGCCCGATGGCCACCGCGCAGCAACTGGCCGTGGTCGAAGGCCTGGTGGCCGACGCGATTGCCGAAGGTGCGCGTCTGCGCCTGGGCGGCAAGCGTCCGCAGAATCTGGGCGACGGCTGGTTCTACGAGCCGACGCTGTTCGAGTGCGACCGCAACTCGATGAAGATCATGCAGGAAGAAGTCTTTGGCCCGGTGGCCTCGGTCATCCGTTTCAAAGACGAAGCCGAAGCGCTGGCGATTGCCAACGACTCGCAGTTCGGCCTCGCCGCCGGCATCTGGACCCGTGACCTGGGCCGCGCCCATCGCCTGGCCCGGGACGTGCGTTCGGGGATCATCTGGGTCAACACCTACCGCGCGGTCTCGGCCATGGCGCCGATCGGCGGCTTCAAGAACAGTGGCTATGGACGCGAAAGCGGCATCGATTCGGTGCTGGCCTACACCGAGCTGAAAACGGTGTGGATCAACCTGTCCCAGGCACCGATGCCTGATCCATTCGTGATGCGCTAGGAGTCCTGGAAAATGATCGAACCCGGCATTTACAAAGACGTGATGAGCTCGTTCCCGTCCGGGGTCACGGTGGTCACCACCCTGGACCCGGACGGCGGCATCGTCGGCATCACCGCCAGCGCCTTCAGTGCGCTGTCGATCGACCCGGCACTGGTGCTGTTCTGCCCCAACTACGGCTCCGACACCTACCCGGTGCTGCGCGACAGCAAGCAGTTCGCGATTCACCTGCTGTCCGCCGACCAGACCGCCGAAGCCTATGCCTTCGCCGGTAAAGGCAAAGACAAGGCCAAAGGCATCGAGTGGCACTTGAGCGAACTGGGCAACCCGATTCTTGCCAAGGCGACGGCGATCATCGAGTGCGAACTGTGGCGCGAATACGACGGCGGCGATCACGCGATCATCGTCGGCGCGGTGAAGAACCTGATCCTGCCCGCGCAACCGGTCACGCCGATGATCTACCACAAAGGCAAGCTGGGGCCGTTGCCCACACTGGCCTGATGCATTGCTTCCTGTAGGAGCGAGCTTGCTCGCGATGAACTTCAAGGCGACGCTTGTTTCCAGGCAGCACGCGTTATCGTTCACGACCATCGCGAGCAAGCTCGCTCCTACAGGTAGAGCACAGCAGCCACCTATAATTTTCCCAGGAGCCGGCATGAGCCCAGCAGCCTCGCAACTGTTCCGCCAACAGGCCTACATCAATGGCCAATGGCTGGACGCGCCGGATGGCGCCTGTCAGGACATCTTCAATCCGGCCACCGGTGAACTCATCGGCCGGGTGCCGAACCTCGGCGCCGAACACGCGCGCCTGGCTATCGAGGCCGCCAACAAAGCCTGGCCGGCCTGGCGCGCGCTGACCGCCAAGGAGCGCAGCAATACGCTCAAGCGCTGGCATGCCTTGATGCTGGAAAACGCCGACGCCCTGGCACAAATCCTCACCCTCGAACAGGGCAAGCCACTGACTGAGGCCAAGGGCGAAATCCTCTACGCCGCGAGCTTCATCGAGTGGTTTGCCGAAGAGGCCAAGCGCATCTACGGCGACACCATTCCCAGTCACAAGGGCGATGCGCGCATCGTGGTCAGCAAGGAACCGATTGGCGTCGTCGCGGCCATCACGCCGTGGAATTTCCCGGCGGCGATGATCACCCGCAAGGCCGGTCCGGCGCTGGCGGCCGGTTGCCCGTGCATCGTCAAACCGGCCCCGGAAACACCGTTCTCGGCACTGGCCATGGCCGCACTGGCGGAACAGGCCGGCATTCCAGCGGGCATCTTCAACGTCATCACCGGCGACGCCATCGCCATTGGCGGTGAGCTGACGGCCAGCCCGCAGGTGCGCAAACTGTCATTCACCGGTTCCACGGCCATCGGCAAATTGCTGATGGCCCAGTGCGCGCCGACGCTGAAAAAAGTCTCGCTGGAGCTGGGCGGCAACGCGCCGTTCATTGTCTTCGACGACGCCGATCTGGAGCGCGCCGTTGACGGTGCGCTGATCGCCAAATTCCGCAACGCCGGGCAGACCTGCGTCTGCGTCAACCGCTTCCTGGTGCAGGACGGCATCCACGACGCCTTTGTCGCGCGCCTGGCCGAACGGGTTTCGCAACTCAAGGTCGGCAGCGGTTTCGATGATGGCATCACCCAAGGGCCGTTGATCAATGAGCGTGCCGTGGCCAAGGTGGAAGACCATGTGCAAGACGCCCTGGCAAACGGCGCACAATTGCTGTGCGGCGGCGAACGTCATGCGTTGGGCAATGGGTTCTTCCAGCCAACCGTGTTGGCAGGCGTTACCCCGCAAATGAAAGTCGCCCAGGAAGAAACCTTCGGCCCACTGGCCGCCGTGTTCCGTTTCGACACCGAGGCCCAGGCCGTCGAGATGGCCAACGACACCGAATTCGGCCTCGCCGCCTACTGCTACACCCGCGACCTGGGCCGCGCCTGGCGCATGAGCGAGGCGCTGGAGTACGGCATGGTCGGGATCAACGAAGGGCTGATTTCCACCGAGGTCGCGCCATTTGGCGGCATCAAGTCCTCGGGGCTGGGCCGTGAAGGGTCGAAGTACGGCATCGAGGATTACCTGGAACTCAAATACACCTTGATGGGCGGCCTCTGAGCCCACGGGAGCTACGCAAATGAACAACGAAAAATACGAAAAAGGCCTGAAGATCCGCACCCAGGTGCTGGGCGAAGCCTACGTCAATCGCTCCATCGAGAACGCCGACGACTTCACCCGGCCATTGCAGGAAATGGTCACCGAATATTGTTGGGGTCATGTCTGGGGTCGTGAGGGTTTGTCGCTCAAGGAGCGCAGCATGATCAACCTGGCGATGATCTCGGCCCTCAACCGGCCGCATGAACTCAAGCTGCATGTGCGCGGCGCCTTGCGTAACGGCCTGAGTCGTGAGCAAATACGCGAAATACTGCTTCAGGTCGGCATTTACTGCGGTGTCCCCGCTGCCGTAGACAGTTTCCGGCTCGCCCGTGAAGCCTTCGCCGAAGCCGATGCCGAGGCCTCCAGTTAACCCTTGGC
>NZ_JBFUIC010000264.1:0-5723 GCF_056402075.1 Pseudomonas sp. P4_C3 | reverse complement strand
GGATTAGTGTCGCTGACGTAATCGTCCAGGCTCTCGGGGAGCAGGGTCCTTTGACCTCGGTGTTCACCTTGAATGAAGCGTTTCATGGGCAGCCCTTGCGATGAAATCCGGGGCAATCATAGCAAGGGTTGGCTTTGGCGTTTTGACACACTCTGGGCCATGGATGGCCGATGGCGGCGGGCCCACGGAGCAGGACCGGAGCGAGGGCATGCCGAGCCACGGCGAGGCACCGAATGTCAGGGGCAAGAGCCCTTGGTTACTTGGGGCTTTTCCAAGTGACCCGCCGTAAGGGCGGAACCCTAAGTGGCCGTGACCGAAGAAATGGATATGTACACCCTCAAAAACCCACGTTGCCTGCCACGTCGCCATCGCGAGCTTGATGGCGGCCTGACAGCCGACCTGATTTCACGGATGTATCACTGCGTAGGAGCTGCCGAAGGCTGCGATCTTTTGATCTTGTTTGTAAGTAATAAAGCCAAAAGATCGCAGCCTCGTTGCACTCGACAGCTCCTGCAGGGAAATGCGCACGCATGAAGAACCAGGCCGCCTCGGATGCTCGCACACAGGGGCTTGAGTGATCACAACAACGGGTACAACCGGGACCCAATGTGGGAGCGAGCCTGCTCCGGGCGGCGTTCCGACGATGGCGGCTTGCGAGCCAGCCATTCACTTGCAGTTGTCCCAGCCCAATGGATTGAGCTTGGTCGGGCACCGCTCCAGTGATGGCAGCCAGACCACCGCTGGATTGCTTCCATCAATGCACCCGGCAAAAARCCGCGGCCCCCCACCTGAGGCCGCGGTTTTCCATAGGGTTGAAGCCGGCCCCATCAACCAATGTGGCTAATGGGGCGCGGGCTCAGTTGGCGATCACCGGCACTGTCCGCACGGAGCCTTGGGACGAGGTGATGGTGGCGGTCGGGTTCGCCGACGGAACGACCGTGGTGGTGTTGTTCACCGTCAACCGCCAGCGACCGTTCCCCTGTACGGTGGTGGTGCCCAGGGTGACCAGTCCGGTCGGAGTGGTCACCTTGATGGTGATGGTGTTGCCGGTGGTCACCGATGAAGTGCCGGCAAAGTCCCAGGTGAAGCGGTTATTGGAGCGGGCACTCACCGTTGCGGTGGTCACTGCGAAGGTTTCAACAGCAGGCCGTGGCGAGACCTGCACGGTGACCGTGGCCGGCGACGTCGACAGGGCGCCGAAGCTGTCCCGGGCGATGTAGGTGAAGGTCGTGGTGAAGGCCGTGGTGACGGTGGCCGGCGGAGTGTAGGTGAGCACCGTGCCGTTACTGCTGACAGTGCCGCGACCCGCCGCGGGTTGAGTGAAGCTGGCGACCGCTAGCGGCACGTTGCCTTCCGGGTCGGTGTCGTTGGCCAGCACGTTGATGGGGATCGCCACACCCGGTGTCGTGACGGCATCGGCGACTGCCACCGGAGGCCGGTTAGGCGCCACGGTGAGGGTCACGGTTGCCGCTGTCGTCGAGGCCAGGCCTTTGGCGTCCTGGGCCTTGTAGGTGAAGGTCGTGGTCAACGGCGCGTTGACGACAGCGGGAGGGGTGTAGACCACCGCCGTAGTGCCGCTCAAGGCCACGGTGCCCTGGCCGGCGGCCGGTTGGGTCAGCGCGGTAATGCTCAGCGGCGTATTGCCGTCCGGGTCCCTGTCGTTAACCAGCAGATTGAGGGTGATCGGCACGCCGACGCTGGTGCTGGCAGTATCGGCGACAGAGATCGGAGCCTGGTTCGCGCCGGTGTCCGGTGCAGTGCCGACGACTACGACCGGCTCGGTGTCACTGCCGCCGGCGGCGGATTTCACCGTAACCGATGTCCCGGGTCATGTTGATCGCCCGCCGGCCGGGGGTGTCGACGTTGAACACTTCGACGCCGTAGGGGTGGGTGATGACATAGGTGCCGGCGACGGGTACATCGATGCGAATACGGATACGGGCGAAGCTGATCTGGTCGCCCTCCAGTGGATCGCCGCCACTGAAGGCGGCTTCGAGCGCCGAGACATAGGTCAGGTCGATGCCTCGGGCGGCATCGACGATGGTGGTTTCGCCGGTGGCCCAGAACGCTTCGTCGGGGAAATTGGTCGGGAAGACCAACGGTTGAGTGTCGTCGAAAATACCGGGGTTCGGGATCAACGAGCACATGTAAGTCGGAGCGCCCGGCGCGCTGGCAACGCTGGAACTGACAGCCTTGGATAAACACAGGTCAAGGGTTCGGCCGTGGGTGTCCTGATACCAGGCGGCGAAATTGCCATTTGCTGGCAGGTAGGGTCCGGGGTCTACGGCAAACAGCGCTGCCTGGGCAATACCTTGGGCTAGAGCGGCTACGACCAGGGCGGTCGCGGTTTTGCACAGTAAAGGGTGCATGAGTATTCCCTCTATCGAAGTACCTGCCCCTCGGGGATGGGTCAGTTGGCAGGGAGTTTGGCAACTTCCATACCAATCAGCGAAAACGCCCGGGAGAGCCCCGGAGTAAAGGCGTTGGCGCAGTCGCGGCGCAGACCGGGAGGTTGGGAGACAGGYAGCTGTCCCCAACATTGGGGGTGGATAGGACGGCGGGGAGGGTGGGGAATCGCAGTCCCCAGGTTCGGGCAAACGGCTATGAGTGGGCTATAAACCTATAGGGGGTTTCCGGGAACCGTGTCCATGAACTCAATCACCAAAGTGCTTGTGACCGAAAGCGAAGCCCGCTTGAACACGCGCAAGCGGCCGTTCGATCTGCTGCGCTGGTTTTCGCTGATCAGCATGGCGGTGATCGGCACGGTGGCGGTGGCGCTGGGGGCGGTGTCCTCGCAGTTCGTGATTACCGAAAGCGTGCAGCGCGATGCACTGTTGACCTCGCAATTCATTCAGGCGGTTGCCTCGGTCGAGGTGCGCAATGTGTCGATTCCCAACATCCGGACCATGGGCGAGTTGCTCGACCCACGAAAAGACAAGGACTTTCCTGACGTCGACACGCTGTCCCGCGCCAGTGCCCGTGGTGATTTCCTCGACCATATCGAAAACTTGCCGGACGTGATCCTGGCCAACATCTATGCACCCGATCGCAGGGTGATCTGGTCGACCAACCCGGCCTTGATGGGCACCACGATCCATGGCGATGAAGACCTCGACCGGGCGTTCAGCTCCAGGCTTCCCGTGTCGACCAGTTACCACGATGTGGACAAATCCCGCATGGAACAGAAGTTCGTGGAGCCCCCCAAGTACATCTTCATCGAAAACTACATTCCCCTGTTCGACGCCGATGGCAGCACCGTCACGGCGATGGTCGAGATTTACAAGGAACCGCAGGACCTGATCAACCGCATGGAGCGCGGCCTGGTGCTGATCTGGCTGGCGACCGCCCTGGGCGGCGGTCTGATTTACCTGGGTCTGTACTGGATCGTGCGGCGGGCGGCGATCCTGCTGGCGGCGCAGCAGAAGCAATTGATCACCAACGAGACCTTTGTGGCGCTGGGGGAGGTGTCCTCGGCGGTCGCCCACAGTCTGCGCAATCCGTTGGCGAACATCCGTTCAAGCGCCGAGCTGGCGATAGAGTTCGACAGCGGTCCGGCACACGGGAACATCAACGACATCATTGGTCAGGTCGATCGCATGTCGAAATGGGTACGGGAGTTGCTCCAGTCCCTGCGACCGCTCAATGACGAAGCTGAACCGGTGAATCTGGTGGCGGCACTGCATGACAGCCTGATGGCTTACGAGCATCAGATCAGCAAGGCCAAGGTCAACGTGGTGTTCGAACCGGATCAAACGCCCATGGTCCTGAGCCAGCAGGTGCAACTGACCCAGATCCTCAACAGYCTGCTGTCCAATGCGGTGGAAGCCATGGACAGCGGCGGTACGCTGACCATCCAGATCGAGCCGCGCGATGCCCAGCGCGTCAGCGTGAAGGTGAGCGATACCGGCAAAGGCATGAGCGAGGAGCAGCGCACATTGGCCTTCCGGCCGTTCTTTACCACCAAGCAGAGCGGGCTGGGCGTCGGGCTGGTGCTGGTCAAGCGGATCATGGAACGTTTTGGCGGTGCGGTGACCCTGGATAGTCGTGAAGGCGAGGGCACCACTGTCCGTCTGTTGTTTAATCTGGTCCCCTGAAAAAACGGGGATGAACTATCCCCCAATATTGGGTTTCAATCCCCGGTCATTTCCACGGTCATCGCACATTGATATTGGTAAGTCATTGTTTTGTAAAGTGTTAGTGCTTTTGTACAAGAAAATTACATAATTGGCGAGGTCCTTGCAGAACCCCCATCACCCCCATCACGACATCGAGGCGGCTGGTGATGGAAAAAAAAGGGCAGTACAACTTCAAGCGTTCAGGACTGTTAACGCCCTTGAGCGTCCTGCCGCCCGCCGTGCAGCCCCGTTTTAATTACCCCAACAATAACAAGTCCAGCCCGTTGTTCGGTGCGCAGCCATCCACGCAACAACTGCTGTTGTTCGAAGCATTCGGTCCGGCAAAACCTGACCCCGCCACGCCGGCGGCGTCCTTGCCGTTTCCACCGGCGGCCACTGGTCCGTTGCCACAACAGGACGGGTCCTGAAGTGGTTGTCAAACCCTGAACAGGGAGGGCGTCGAGATGAACATGAGGCTGCATTCACCACGCTCACGAGCCTTGGGCATGCACCTGGTGCTGATGATGGTGACCGGTTTGCTGGCCAGCCAGCTGCTGGTCGCCAGCCAGCCGACGTCGACGCCCGCACCTGCTCCTGCATCCACTGCCGAACCCGCTGTCGTTGAAGCCGCCACCCCGTGGGGAGGCGACTATTTCCCCAACACCCTGCTGACCGACCAGGACGGTCAGCAGCTGCGTTTTTTCGATGACATGATCAAAGGCAAGGTGGTGGTGATCAACTTCATCTTCACCTCGTGCAGCGACTCCTGCCCCCTGGAAACCGCGCGCCTGCGCCAGGTGCAGAAACTGCTGGGGGATCGGGTCGGCAAGGACGTCTTCTTCTATTCCATCAGCATCGACCCCTTGAGTGATACCCCCAAGGTGCTCAAGGCCTATGCGCAACGCTTCCAGGTCGGGCCCGGGTGGAAATTCCTCACCGGGGAATTCGCCGACGTCACCGAGCTGCGCAAGAAGCTGGGGCTGTTCATCGAAGGCATCGATAACGGGCGCAACAAGGACCACAACCTCAGCCTGATCGTCGGCAACCAGGCAACGGGCCGCTGGATGAAAGCCTCGCCGTTCGAAAACCCGTGGATTCTGGCCGACCAACTGGCCAATACCTTGCAGAACTGGAAACAGCCCAGTGTGGAAGAAAGCTATGCCGATGCACCGCAAATCCGTCCGCCGAGCAATGGTGAAGAGCTATTCCGCACCCGTTGCGCATCTTGCCACAGCCTCGGTCCGCTGGACGGGCAGGGCATCGGCCTGCACAGCATCGGCCCGGACCTGATCGGCGTGACCCATCAGCGCGATCCGGCCTGGCTCAACCGCTGGATCCGCGAACCGGATCGCATGCTCGCGGAAAAGGACCCGATTGCGATGGAACTGTTCGATCGCTACAACAGGATCCCGATGCCCAACTTGCGGCTGGATGAGCGTTCCGTCCAGTCCATCATCGATTTCCTGCAGGAAGAAACCAACCGTCAGCATCCGCCGGTAGTGCCATTGGCCAGTGGTAACGAGGAGCCTGAACATCATCATTCGGTCGCGCAACCCGACATGACCCAGGTGCAATAGCGCGCAACCCGACATGACCCAGGTGCAATAG
>NZ_JBFUIC010000263.1:0-5742 GCF_056402075.1 Pseudomonas sp. P4_C3 | reverse complement strand
GTTCAGGATGGTTATCGTAGTTATCCGTTGTTTCATGACGTCATCTACCCGGTGTGCACACCTCGATATAAAGAGGAGCATCCTGAGCTGTCCAGCCTGGAAGGGTTGCGCGATGGGGTTTTGCTAAATCTCAGCCCCTATGGCCGATCCCAGGTAGCGGAGCACGTCGACTGGGGCGTTTGGCTGGCCTATCACGATGTCGATATTGAAAAGCGGCCTCACGATAGCCCTCACGTTTTCAATGCAAACGACTACAACCTGGTGATAAGTATGGTTTTGACCCACCAGGGTGTAGCCCTTGGATGGAATCATCTGGTTGCGAATCTAATCGAAAACGGATCACTGGTTCGTCCAGTCGRTCAGGAAGTGGTTCTCCATGAAAGCCAGCATTATCTGACTTTCCGTGAAGACCGGGTGAGCGACGAAGCGTGTTGCCGACTACGAGACTGGATTCTCGCCCAGTTTTCCTGAGCCGTTTAGAAGATAGGAGTGCTGGCTGGGCAGTGACTCGGTTTGCGCAGAGGGGAGAGGTTTGGGTGTGCCGGTGGTGATCATTCGTGGTGCTCACCACCGGCAGTTTTGCACTTAGCCGACAGACCTTAACGGGATCGTGTCATTGAGTTGCTCAAGCATCGTTTTGCAGTACCAGTCATCAAACTGACACACACCAATTTCGCTAGCCACCGATAACGGGCCCGGCTCGTAAGCAGGGGAGCTGACCCCTACCTGTGCGCCTTCCACCAGGGTGCGATCCTGGTCATTGGTTGCAAGCCAAACCTTGGTCAGGCGATCGATGTCGTAGTCGACACCTTCCTGCGCGTCCTTCTTGACGATCCATTTTGTAGTGACCAACGTCTCGCCCGGACCGATGGGCAGAACGCGGAAGCTCAGCGCGTGATCGCCCAGAAAGTGGTTCCAGGTCGATGGGTAGTTGAAATAAAGCAGCGCACCGATGTTGGCTTCACCGGTTGTGTCCAAGCGACCGCCAACCGCAGGCTTGCCATCCATTGTGTAGCTGACGGCCCCGGAAAACAGGGGGATGCGCGTCATGCGGAAGCGACCGTCTTCGTCCATGACCAATCGGCTTGGCAGGCCTGCCGCTTCGCAGCGGTCCCAATGCTCTTTGAGTTCGAGATCCTCATCACCGCCAGCGCCGCCCACTGATGGGTTGTCGACGAATGAGTGCATCAATTCCGGGTGAGTAAAATCGCAGTGGTAACACTCGCGGTTGTTCTCGAAAACCAGTTTCCAGTTGCCTTTCTCGATGATGTTCGACTCAAACGCGACTTTGCAGTCGTCCAGGTTATGAGGCGCAACGAAAGGGGTGACGGACTTTCTGAATGAAGAAAAGTCAGGGGCGACGTCAGCGACGCACACATAGATGTAGGTTTCGACGACCTCACAATGCACGGGTTTCAAACCATGCTGAGACTTGTCGAAATCGTCCCCCATGTTCCCGGCGAAAAGCAGTCTGCCATCCAGCTCGAATGTCCATTTGTGGTAAGGGCACACCAGCTTGGCGACCTTGCCGCTTGCTTCCGGGCACACCTTGGAGCCGCGATGGCGGCAGGCGTTGTGGAATGCACGAATCTGCTTGTCTGCGCCGCGCACGATAGCGACAGGGTAATCGCCGATTTGCAGCGACAGGTACTGACCCGACTTCTCCAGCTCAAATGTGTGCCCTGCGAAGATCCAGCTTTTGTGCCAGATCTGTTCCAGATCCTGCCTGTAAACATCCGGGTCGCTATAGAGGGCACCTGGCAGCGCATGGTCAGGCTTGCGCTGCGCAACAAGATTTGAAACTGCCGATTTAGTGCTCACGGTCAACACACTCCAAAATACCAAAGGGGCGACACATTCAGCCAGCTCAGCGAGATGAGGCTAAACGGTCTTGAGTTCGCAGTACCGTCTGTGGATGCAAGACCATCAAACCGTGCTGCTTCTATCCGCGAACCGGAACGGTTTGCCACGTCCAGGAAGCGTCTTACGAAAAATGTGCCTTCTTGGATGGTGGTGCCATCCGTGCACTCATTTCGTTTCTGAGTCCTTACTAATGCAGACAATTCTTAAATGCCGATGTTTGCATCGATAGCAATATTTCTACAGTACCTTAGTCGAGCCCGGGCAAACGGATCCTAACTAATGGGACGAGTGTACAAGTGAGCTTCGCCGCCAATTCGTCGGTAGAATATCGCTGTTGTAAGACTACGACGGCAATGATGCATCAACAAGAAACATTTACTCTTATCAATGCATAAACAAATGTTATCGATTGACGTCGCGGCTCTGATGAGGGAATTTCAAGTCATTGAAAACAAAGAAAAAAGTATTTTTAATGACGAGTGAAGCATCCCTCTAGAAATGTATACGCCGGAAATACACTCTATTGACCGCCTTCTTGGCCCATGCCAGTCTGGATTCAACAGTTAACCAAAGCGCCGTCGTTTATCTCGTGTTTGAACACTGGGAACTGTCCCGTGAAAACATGGAGATTTTTATCGCGCCTCAAGGCATCAAGGCTGACGCGCTCGTTGACCTTCCACGTAACTCGCATTCGGAGCATTTATCTTGAAATTTGAAGGTATTTATACGCCAGCAGTAACTCCTTATAACTCTGATGGGGAGATTGACTGGAATGTGTACTCGGAAGTTTTGGAATCGCTGATTGAGGCGAAGGTGCACGGCATTATTATCGGCGGGTCGACCGGCGAGTATTATGCGCAGACTTCGGAAGAACGCACCGAGTTGGCGGCCTACGCCAAAGATGTGATCGGCACTCGGGTGCAACTGATCGTCAGTACCGGGGCGATTCGTACCGAAGATGCGGTTCAGTACGCCAAGGATGCCAAATCGATCAAAGCGGACGCCATTCTCGTTACGTCCCCGCCTTACGCGCTGCCAACCTCACAGGAAAACGCGATTCACGCGCTCACGATCGATCGCGCAGCGGACTTGCCGATCATGCTTTACAACTATCCGGGGCGCATGTGCGTTTCGATGGATGAAGAATATTTCACGCGTGTCAGTCAATCGAAAAACGTCGTCGCCATCAAGGAAAGTTCCGGCGACATGGGCCAGGTGCATATGCTGGCCCGGCAGTTTCCCAACATCGCCTTGTCCTGTGGATGGGACGACCAGGCCCTCGAGTTTTTTGCCTGGGGCGCCCGCAGTTGGGTGTGCGCAGGTTCCAACTTCCTGCCCAAGGAACACGTTGCGCTTTATGAAGCCTGCGTGATCGAAAAGAACTTCGACAAAGGCCGTCAAATCATGTCGGCAATGATGCCGCTGATGAATGCCCTGGACGGTGGCAAGTTCGTGCAGTCGATCAAGTACGGCTGCGAAGTTGCCGGATTGAAAGTCGGTAACGTGCGCCTGCYATTGCAGCCACTTGAAGCGGACGAAAAGCAGGGTTTCGCGTCGGTCATTACTGAACTTAAACGCAACGTAGCCAACATTACTTCGGGAGCCAGCCATGGGTGATCTTCTGAGCAAGGCCGAATATGCCGCTCTGGCTAAAGACATTTCGCTGCCATCCAACGCGTTCATCAATGGCGCGTTCAAGCCCGCGATCTCTGGCAAAACCTTCGCCACGAACAACCCGGCAACGGGTGAGTTTTTGACAGACGTCGCTGCCTGTTCGTCCGAGGATGTCGACTTTGCGGTGAGTAACGCCAAAGAGGCCTTCGAGGATGGACGCTGGAGATCGATTTCTCCCAGGGAGCGCAAAGCTGTTCTGCTGAAGTTTGCGAGCCTGCTTGAAAGCCATCAACACGAACTGGCCGTCCTCGAAAGCCTCGATAGCGGCAAGCCTGTTAGTGAGTGTCAGCTGGTCGATGTGCCGGACACCATCCACACCCTGCGTTGGCACGCGGAACTGATCGACAAGATTTATGACAACACCGCCCCGGTGGGCAGCGACGCGCTGACCATGGTCGTTCGGGAGCCGATCGGCGTGGTGGGCTGCGTGTTGCCCTGGAACTTCCCGCTGCTGATGCTGGCCTGGAAAATCGGCCCGGCGCTCGCCGCAGGATGCTCGGTCATCGTCAAACCTGCCGAACAAACGTCGCTGACCACGTTACGTGTCGCTCAGCTGGCGTTTGAAGCCGGTATACCCGCCGGTGTCCTCAACATTGTGACCGGCACGGGCAAAGAGGTCGGCGAGCCGATTGGCTTGCATAACGACGTCGACATGGTGAGCTTCACCGGCTCCACTGCGACCGGCCGCCGTTTCCTGCATTACGCAGCCGATTCGAACCTGAAACGCATCGTGCTCGAATGCGGCGGGAAAAATCCGGCGGTAGTGATGGATGATGCCGAAGACTTGGATCGTGTGGCCGAGCATGTCGTCAACGGCGCGTTCTGGAACATGGGCGAAAACTGCTCCGCGACCTCGCGCCTGATCGTCCACGCGTCTGTTAAAGACGAGCTGCTGGAGCGCATGGGCGCCTACATCCGCGAATGGAAGATGGGTGACCCACTTGATCCGCAAAACCGCGTAGGGTCGCTGGTCAGCCCAGAGCATTTCGCAAAAGTGAAGTCGTACCTTGAGCACGCCACCGCCGCAAAGCTTGAAGTTGTTTACGGTGGTGCGACCAAAGACGGTGCCTTCGTAGAGCCAACCGTGATTGACGGTGTCGGTCGAGACAACCGGCTGTTCCAGGAAGAGATCTTCGGCCCGATTCTTTCGGTGACCACCTTCAATACGATCTCTGAAGCCATTGCCCTGGCCAATGACACGGTATACGGCCTGGCGGCCTCGGTTTATACCGGCAGTCTGCGTCGGGCGATCAAGTTGTCGCGAGAAATCCGCGCCGGCATTGTCACTGTGAACTGCTTTGGTGAGGGCGATGCGTCGACGCCTTTCGGCGGCTACAAGGAATCAGGGTTCGGTGGCCGGGACAAATCCATTTTTGCCCACGACCAGTACACCGAAATCAAAACCATCTGGATCGATGTGTCTGATCGGTCGGATGAAGAGACCGAAAAATGAGCACCCATACCATCAAGCGCCTGCCGGTAGACACCGGGGTTTCAGGTTGGGAGGCGATTTCCGCACGCACTGCGCCTGTCCGCATGCTTGATGGAAACGTGACGGCGGATTGGCTGATTATCGGCGCCGGTTTTGCCGGCCTGTCCGCTGCTCGCAGACTTTCACAGTTACACCCGGGTGACAGCATTGTTGTGGTCGATGCTCATGAAGTCGCCAAGGGGCCAGCAGGCAGAAACTCTGGCTTCATGATCGATGTGCCGCACAGTCTGTCGTCCGGGGAGTACTCCGTTGCCAGTGAGTCTGCAACGGCTCTGGAAATCACGCAAAATCGTTTCGCGATTGATTTTGCTGCGCAAGCCGCACGCGAGTACGGCATGTCTGCAGACACCTTCGATCCTTCAGGGAAGATCAACGCGGCCGCCACTGAGCGGGGCTTGAAGCTGAACGTCAATTACGCCAAATCCCTTGAGCGCATTGGCGAAAAGTTCGAGATGTTTGATGCAGCGCAAATGCGTGAAATCACTGGGTCAACCTATTACCAAGGTGGGATCTATACCCCCGGCGCAGTGTTGATTCAGCCTGCGCAATACATCAGAGAACTGGCAGCGGGGCTCGAAGGGGAAATCACTCTTTATGAGCGCTCTCCAATCATTGAGTTGTCCAGGCAAGGTACCAGCTGGACTGCTCGGTCTCATAACGGGGTGGTGCGCGCACCCAAGGTCATTCTGGCGGTCAACGGCCACATTGAAGAC
>NZ_JBFUIC010000262.1:0-5835 GCF_056402075.1 Pseudomonas sp. P4_C3 | reverse complement strand
GTACTCGATTACGAAGGCTCCTGCGCCATCGACGGTGAATGGCTGGACCTGTCCGGCATCCGCGAGTACGAACAGATCCAGATCTACAACGTCGACAACGGCGAGCGCTTCACCACCTACGCCATCCGTGGTGAAGAAGGCTCGCGCATGATCTCGGTCAATGGCGCCGCGGCGCACAAGGCCAAGGTCGGCGATCGCGTGATCATCTGCGCTTACGCTCATTACAGCGAAGCCGAACTGCTCAACTTCAAACCGCGCATGCTCTACATGGCACCGGGCAATGAATTGAGCCACACCAGCAACGCCATTCCGGTCCAGGTCGCCTGATCCGAGTCCTGTCTCTTCCGTTTGTCGGACCGTTCCTAACTTTGGTGTTAAAAAAGTACCGGAAACAGGTCAGACAAAGTCAAGACAGATCATTGCGCGGGGTTTACTGTATCCGCCCTGCGCCATGAAATCGTGTCGACGCAGTTGACCGGAACGCCCATCCATAGCGCTCCGGGATTTTTAGTGTTCAAAAGGCCGTTCAAGTAATAAGGAAACCCGCAGCGATGGCGTATTACCGCACTCCTCACGACGTTACCGCTCTGCCTGCCTGGCAAGCGTTGAATGACCACCGCCAAGCCATGCAGGATTTCAGCATGCGCGAAGCCTTCAATGCCGATCCGCAGCGTTTTACTCAATTCACCCTCAGTAGCTGCGGCCTGTTTCTCGACTATTCGAAAAACCTGATCAACGCCGAGACCCGCAATCTGCTGGTGGGCCTGGCCAACGAAGTCGACCTCAAGGGCGCGATCAAATCGCTGTTCGACGGCGAAATCGTCAACTCTTCCGAAGGCCGTCCTGCCCTGCACACGGCCCTGCGCCGCCCGGTTGGCGACAAGCTGTCGGTCAACGGCGTCAACGTGATGCCCGAAGTGCACAAGGTGCTGAACCAGATCACCGACCTCGTCGGCCGTATCCACGATGGTCTGTGGCGCGGTTACACCGAGAAGCCGATCACCGACGTGGTGAACATCGGCATCGGCGGCTCGTTCCTCGGCCCTGAGCTGGTGTCCGAAGCGCTGCTGTCCTACGCCCAGAAAGGCGTGCGTTGCCATTACCTGGCGAACATCGACGGCAGCGAGTTCCACGAACTGACCATGAAGCTGCGCGCCGAGACCACACTGTTCATCGTCTCGTCGAAATCCTTCAACACCCTCGAAACCCTGAAGAACGCCCAGGCTGCCCGTGCCTGGTACCTGGCCCAGGGTGGTTCGGAAGCCGAGCTGTATCGCCACTTCATCGCGGTATCGAGCAACAACGCCGCCGCGGTAGCGTTCGGCATCCGTGAAGAGAACATCTTCCCGATGTGGGACTGGGTCGGCGGGCGTTACTCGCTGTGGTCGGCCATCGGTTTGCCGATTGCCCTGGCCATCGGCATGTCCAACTTCAAGGAGTTGCTGTCCGGTGCCTACACCATGGACCAGCACTTCCAGAGCGCGCCGTTCGAACAGAACATGCCAGTGCTGCTGGCCCTGCTCGGCGTGTGGTACGRCAACTTCTGGGGCGCGCAAAGCCACGCGATCCTGCCGTACGACCATTACCTGCGTAACATCACCAAGCACCTGCAACAGCTGGACATGGAATCCAACGGCAAGAGCGTGCGCCAGGACGGCACGCCAGTGTCCACCGACACCGGGCCGGTGATCTGGGGCGGCGTGGGTTGCAACGGTCAGCATGCCTATCACCAGTTGCTGCACCAGGGCACGCAGCTGATCCCGGCCGACTTCATCGTGCCGATCGTCAGCTTCAACCCGGTGTCCGACCACCACCAGTGGCTGTACGCCAACTGCCTGTCGCAGAGCCAGGCGCTGATGCTCGGCAAGACCCTTGGCGAGGCCGAAAACGAGCTGCGCGACAAAGGCATGAGTGAAACCGAGGTGCACAAACTCGCGCCGCACAAGGTGATCCCGGGCAACCGTCCGAGCAACACCCTGGTGGTCGAACGCATCAGCCCGCGTCGCCTCGGCGCTCTGGTGGCGATGTACGAACACAAAGTCTTCGTGCAAAGCGTGATCTGGGGCATCAATGCCTTCGACCAGTGGGGTGTGGAGCTGGGCAAAGAGCTGGGCAAAGGCGTCTACAACCGCCTGGTCGGCAGCGAAGAAACCCCGGCCGAGGACGCCTCGACCCAAGGGCTGATCAACTACTTCCGTGGTCGTCACCGCGGGTGATTTGACGGCACCACCCACGGGCTTTGTGTAGAGCACAGAGTCTGTGGACGAAAGAAATTCCCTGTGGGAGCGAGCTTGCTCCGGGCGGCGATCCGACGATAGCGGTCTGACAGTCGACAACTATATTGACTGTCACGCCCCCATCGCGAGCAATCGAGCGCCGACCGGCTGCTCCCACAGTGGTTTATGGTGTTCTCTCATTCTGCGGTGAGCCTGTCTCCATACCGATTGGCGACTGACTTGAACCCTTTGACTACTCGGCGCATCTTTATCTTTGTCGCAGAACAAGAATAAGGAACCGTCATGTTCGATATCAGCACGTTCCCCAAAGCCGATGCCGTCCGCCGGGCTGCACAATTGAGTCAAGACGACTATCAGCGCCTGTACCGCGAATCCGTTGAACACCCCAGTACGTTCTGGGCCGAACAGGCCACGCGTTTTCTCGACTGGAGCGCGCCTTGGGAAACCGTCCAGCGCTACAACCTGAAAACCGGTGAAGCCAGCTGGTTTGCCGGTGCGCAATTGAACGTCAGCTACAACTGCATCGATCGGCACCTGGAGAAGCGCGGCGATCAGGTCGCCATCATCTGGGAAGGCGACGACCCTGCCGACTCGACATCGATCACCTACAAGAAACTGCATGAAAACGTCTGCCGCCTGGCCAATGTGCTGAAAAGCCGTGGCGTGAAAAAAGGCGACCGCGTGTGCATCTACATGCCGATGATTCCCGAGGCGGCCTACGCCATGCTGGCCTGTACCCGCATCGGTGCGGTGCACTCGGTGGTGTTCGGCGGCTTCTCCCCGGACTCGTTGCGCGACCGTATTCTCGACGCCGACTGTCGCACCGTGATTACCGCGGACGAAGGCGTGCGCGGCGGCAAGGTCGTGCCACTCAAGCAGAACGTCGACAAAGCGCTGCAAAGCTGCCCGGACGTGAGCACCGTGCTGGTGGTCGAGCGCACCAAGGGGCAGGTGAACTGGGTCGAACGACGGGACATCAAGTATCAGCAGGCCCTGAGCGAAGCCAGCGCCGATTGCCCACCCGAGCCGATGGACGCCGAAGACCCGCTGTTCATCCTCTACACCTCCGGCAGCACCGGCAAACCCAAAGGCGTGCTGCACACCACCGGTGGCTACCTGCTGCAAGCAGCGATGACCTTCAAGTACGTACTGGACTACCGCGATGGCGAAGTCTTCTGGTGCACTGCCGATGTCGGCTGGGTCACTGGCCACAGCTACATCGTCTACGGCCCGCTGGCCAACGGCGCGACCACGCTGATCTTCGAAGGCGTGCCGAGCTACCCGAGTACTTCGCGCTTCTGGCAGGTGATCGACAAGCACAAGGTGAACATTTTCTACACCGCCCCGACGGCCCTGCGCGCACTGATGCGCGAAGGCCCCGAACCGTTGAAGCAAACATCCCGCGCGAGCATCAGGCTACTCGGCACGGTCGGCGAGCCGATCAACCCGGAAGCTTGGGAATGGTACTTCCATGAGGTCGGCGAAGAGCGCTGCCCGATCGTCGATACCTGGTGGCAAACCGAAACCGGCGGCATCATGCTCAGCCCGCTGGTCAGTGCACAGCGGATCAAACCCGGTTGCGCGACACAACCGATGTTCGGCGTGCAGCCGGTATTGCTCGACGAGCAGGGCAAGGAAATCAAAGGCGCCGGCAGCGGCGTACTGGCCATAAAGTCCAGCTGGCCGGCGCAGATCCGCAGCGTTTATCGCGACCCGCAGCGCATGGTCGACACCTATTTCAAACCCTACCCCGGCTACTACTTCACCGGCGACGGCGCACGGCGCGATGAGGATGGTGATTACTGGATCACCGGGCGCATCGACGATGTGATCAACGTGTCCGGCCACCGTATCGGCACCGCCGAAGTGGAAAGCGCCCTGGTGCTGCACGAGAGCATCGCCGAGGCCGCTGCGGTCGGTTACCCCCACGACATCAAGGGCCAGGGCATATACGTCTTCGTCACGCCCATGAACGGCGTCGAAACCAACGATGAACTGAAGAAAGAATTGCTGGCCCTCGTCAGCCAGGAAATCGGCAGTTTCGCCAAGCCGGACTTGATCCAGTGGGCACCAGCCTTGCCGAAAACCCGCTCAGGCAAGATCATGCGGCGCATTCTGCGCAAGATCGCCTGCAACGAACTCGACAACCTGGGCGACACTTCGACCCTGGCTGACCCGAGCGTGGTGCAAGGGCTGATCGACAAGCGCTTGAAGTAGGAGCGAGCTCGCTCGCGATGAACTCCGACGCGCCGTGTATATTCAGGAAACACGCGTTATCGTTAACGACCATCGCGAGCAATCGAGCGTCGACCGGCTGCTCCTACAGGGTATTCATGGAATTCATCCGCACCCGCATCGAAACCCAGATCATGAGCCTGAGCGGTTTGTCCCTGGGCAAACTCGACCTGGAAAACCCCAAGGGCGACCCGGGGCTGTTCGGGCCAGACTCGGTGAGCTGGCAAGTCCATGGTGATTTCAGCAGCATGCTGATCGGCGGCGTCAGCGCCCTGATGCTGCAAGCCCTGCACCCGCTGGCATTGGCCGGGGTCTGGGACCATTCGAACTTTCGTGAAGACATGCTCGGCCGCTTGCGCCGCACCGGGCAGTTCATCTCCGGCACTACGTTCGGTTCGCGACAGGACGCCGACTGGTTGATCGAGAAGGTCCGCACCATCCATCTGCAGATTACCGGCACTGCGCCCGATGGACGCCCCTACGCCGCCAGCGATCCCGATTTGCTGACATGGGTGCATGTGGCGGAAGTCAGCAACTTCCTCGCTGCGCATTTACGCTATCGCAACCCGCATCTTTCACCGGCCGATCAGGATCGCTATTACGCAGAGATCGCCTTGGTCGCCGAACGACTCGGGGCCCGGAATGTGCCCCGTTCTCGGCAGGAAATTGCCGACTACCTCGAGCACATACGTCCACAGTTGCTATGCGACGAACGCAGTCGCGAAGTCCTGCGCCTGTTGCTGAACGCCCCCTCCCCCAGTCGCCTGGCCAAGCCGTTTGGCGGTTTGATGATGCAGGCCGGGATCGATCTGCTGCCGGACTGGGCCAGTGCCATGCTCGGCGTCAGCCAGAATCCACTGCAACGCAAGCTGATCCGCGCCAGCGTCAATCACAGTGCGCCGATGCTGCGATGGGCGGTGCGCAATGGGTCTGTGCAGCGGGCTAAACGACGGATGGGCCTGTAGGAGCTGGCTTGCCAGCGATGAACGATAACGCGGATTGTCAGATAAGCCATGTTGCGGCCTTCGCTGGCAAGCCAGCTCCTACAGGTTGTGCTCCAAACTGTTAAACTCCCGCGCCCAATTCCCTCCTGCAAGGCGCCCAGCATGTCTTCCTTGAATCAGGCGCTGCGCGCCGCCCTCAATCAACGCCAGGACCTGCTCGCCGAACTGCACCAGCAAGGCACCGATTGCTATCGCCTGTTCCACGGCAGCCAGGAAGGCGCCGGTGGCCTGACCATCGACCGCTACGGCCCGCAATTGCTGGTGCAAAGTTTCCACCAGGCGCTGGAGCGCGAAACGCTGCTGCAACTGCACGAAACGATCAATCAGCACCTGGGTTATGACACCCTGCTGGTCTACAA
>NZ_JBFUIC010000261.1:0-5841 GCF_056402075.1 Pseudomonas sp. P4_C3 | reverse complement strand
GAGTACAACAGTGCCGAGTACCAGGACTTCTGGCGTCGCCTGAACGCGGGCGAGTACGTGACCGACCGTTTCAAGCGTGTCGACAGCCACGGTCGTACGGTCTGGCTGGAGGCGTCCTACAACCCAGTGGCCGATGCCAACAACAGGCTCTACAAGGTGGTGAAGTTCGCCACGGTGATTACCGATCAGGTCAATCAGGAACAAGCCGTCGCCGAGGCCGCCAACATCGCCTACAGCACCTCGCAGCAAACCGACCAAAGCGCCCAGCGCGGTAACGCCGTGGTGACCCAGGCCGTGGACGTGATGCGTGACCTGGCCAAGCACATGCAAACCGCTGGCGATGGCATCGAGGCCTTGAACGAGCAGTCGCTGGTGATCGGTACCATCGTCAAAACCATCAGCGGCATTGCCGAGCAGACCAACCTGCTGGCGCTCAACGCGGCCATCGAAGCGGCGCGTGCAGGCGAGCAGGGTAGGGGCTTTGCCGTGGTGGCGGATGAAGTCCGGCAACTGGCGTCGCGCACCAGCCAGGCCACCGACGAAATCGTCCTCGTGGTGCGGCAGAACCAGGACATGGCGCGCAACGCCGTGGCGCTGATGACCGACGGCAAGCTCCAGGCCGAACAGGGCCTGGCCCTGGCGGCGGAAGCGGGTACGGTGATTGTCGAGATCCAGGACGGCGCGCAGAAAGTGGTCAATGCGGTGGGGCAGTTTGCCAATCAACTGATGAGTTGAGTCCAGCGTTTTGCCCGAAGCCTGAAAAGATCGCCATCGGCGATCTTTTCATTTCAGCGTGTTTTATCCCGTTACAATCGGCTCTTTTCCCCCAGGAGCAGACTTCCATGAGCGCTTCCCACCGCCGTCCGGTTCCCTTGTCCAGGGCCTATCGTCTGCTCAATCATGGCCCGACCGTGCTGGTCAGCGCAGCCCACGGTGGCCGGCGCAATATCATGGCGGCAGCCTGGGCCATGCCGCTGGATTTCGAACCACCGAAAATTGCCGTGGTGCTGGACAAGTCCACCTGGACTCGCCAGTTGCTGGAGGCTTCGGGCACTTTTGTGCTGAACGTCCCGTGCGCTGCCCAGGCCGACATTGTGCAGACCGTCGGTTCGACCTCCGGCCTGGAGTTGACCCAGGGCCAGGGGCGCGACAAGTTTGAAACCTACGACTTGCAGACGTTCACCGGTCAGTCGGTTGATGCGCCGATGCTCGAAGGCTGCGTGGCCTGGCTGGAATGTCGCCTGTTGCCGGAGCCGAACAACCACCAGCAGTACGATCTGTTCCTGGCCGAAGTGATTGCCGCCCAGGCTGACGAGCGCGTGTTCAGCGAAGGGCGCTGGCACTTCGAAGGGCAAGATGCCTTGCGCACCTTGCACCACGTGGCGGGCGGGCACTTCCTGACCATTGGCGAGCCGGTGGACGGCAAGACCTTGCAGGTGTAAGCCGGTCAGCGCTCATATCCACACATCATTCTCGGCTGTGCGCTCACCACCTTCGTTGCCGGTGTTCAGTACACCCTTGGGTTCGATCAGCAGGAGTTTTACCTCCTGCTCGGCACAGGGCTTGTGCTCGACGCCTTTTGGCACCACGTACATTTCCCCGGCGTTCACCAGCACGTGGCCATCGCGAAAATCGATGCGCAGCCGGCCTTCGAGCACGATGAAGGTTTCGTCGGTATCGAGATGGTCGTGCCAGATAAAGTCCCCCAGCAGCTTCACCACCTTGAACTGGTAGTCGTTCATTTCGGCGATGACCCGGGGCGACCAGTGGGAATCGATCCGACTGATTTTTTCAGCGAAGTTCAGGCTTTCGTAAGTGTTCATGAAACAGCTCTCGCGGTGATTGGTGAACCCACGATAGCCAGCGACTCAACGCGCTTCTTGTACGATTGTGCGTGGCTCAACGGCGCTGCATGTTCATCCAGCGGGCCGGTGACAGGCCATAGGTTTTGCCGAATTGCCGCGTCATGTGGCTCTGGTCGGTGAAGCCTGCGATCAGCGCGGCACCGACCAGGCTCTGACCCTGAATCAGCAGCGCACGGACCATGTCCAGGCGGCGCATGGTCAGGTAGCGGTAGGGGCTGGTGCCGAACAACAGGCGAAAATCCCGGGACAGGCTCCAGCGATCCCGACCACTGTGCTGCGCCAGTTCATCCAGGGTCACGGTGCGATCCAGAGCGCCGTGGATGTATTCCCGCGCACGCTGCGCGGCCACGTAATCAAAACCCGAGCGTTTGCCCGGCGCACCGGAAACCGTGCTCATGGCTTGCGCCAGATCGAACAGCGCGTCCTGTTCTTCCAGTGGATCGAGCGGGCAATCCAGGCTGCGCAGCAACGCGCCCGTGGCGGCGAACAAGCGGGGATCGTTCGACAGCCCGGTCTTGATGAATGGCAGCGCTTGCCCGCCGAGCATCTGCTGGATCAGCGCCGGTTCGATGTACATCATCCGGTACTGGAAGCCGGACTCTGTGCCGGCCTCGCCATCGTGGGCTTCGTCCGGGTGCAGCACGATCGTTGCGCCGGGCAGGCTGTGACGCCAGCCGCCGCGATATTGAAAACTCTGCACCCCGGCCAGGGTGTGGCCGATGGCATAGGTGTCGTGGCGGTGAAGGTCGTAGCCATGGCCGGCAAAAAACGCCTCGAAACGCTGTAACCCGCCGACATCGGGCGCGCGATGGAACCAGTCATTGCGAGGCGGACGCTTGGCCATGGTGATGATTGTCTTGAGCTTGATGCGCAACACGGTAACCCAGTCAGCGGTTCTCTGTCTTCTGATCGGAAGGCGATTTGTCCGCTAGAAAACCAAGGGCAAATACTGCACTGTGGGGCGCATTCTCTATAGGTCGTTTTTTATTTGTCAGGATGAGGCCAGGTCATGAGCAAGCTGCGCGTGGGGATCATTTTCGGGGGCCGTTCGGCCGAGCATGAGGTGTCGCTGCAGTCGGCGAAAAACATCGTCGATGCGCTGGATCGTTCACGCTTCGAGCCGGTGCTGATCGGCATCGACAAACAAGGCCACTGGCACCTCAACGACCCTTCGAATTTTTTGCTGAACCAGGAAAACCCGGCGCTGATCGCCCTTAATCAATCCAATCGTGAACTGGCTGTGGTGCCGGGTAAAGCCAGCCAGCAACTGGTGGAAACCTCCAGCCAGGAATTGCTCGGCCACGTCGATGTGATCTTCCCGATTGTCCACGGCACCCTCGGGGAAGACGGTTGCCTGCAAGGCTTGCTGCGCATGGCCGATCTGCCGTTTGTCGGCTCCGATGTGCTCGGCTCGGCCGTCTGCATGGACAAGGACATCAGCAAGCGCCTGCTGCGCGATGCCGGCCTGGCCGTGACGCCGTTCGTGACATTGACCCGTGCCACGGCCGCGGGTACCGGGTTTGCCGAGGTTCAGTCCCGGCTCGGTTTGCCGCTGTTCGTCAAGCCGGCGAATCAGGGCTCTTCCGTGGGCGTGAGCAAAGTCACCGACGAGGCTGAGTACATTGCTGCGGTGGCGTTGGCCTTGAGTTTCGATACCAAGGTGTTGATCGAATCTGCCGTCAGCGGCCGCGAGATTGAGTGCGCGGTGCTCGGCAATGAAGACGCCATCGCCAGTGGCTGCGGCGAGATCGTGGTGCGCAGCGGGTTCTATTCCTACGACAGCAAATACATCGACGACACGGCGGCTGAAGTGGTGGTGCCGGCCAATATCAGCGTCGAGGCCAGCGAGCGCATTCGCGCCCTGGCCGTCGAGGCATTCCAGGTGCTGGGCTGCTCCGGCCTGGCCCGCGTCGACGTGTTCCTGACCGACAGCGGCGAAGTGCTGATCAATGAAATCAACTCGCTGCCCGGCTTCACCCGCATCAGCATGTACCCGAAACTGTGGCAGGCCACCGGCATGACCTACAGCGAACTGGTGACGCGACTGATCGAGCTGGCGCTGGAAAAGCACCATGTTCGGCAGGGGTTGAAGATCAGTCGATAAGTGAGCGGCTGATTTTCGCTTGCTCATAAAACAAAAGGGCCTACCCATCGGTAAGCCCTTTCTCATTCCCGCGTACGACTCAATCCCCCAACGCTTGCCCCTCACGCCGCGGATCGGCCCCGCCTGTCAGCGACGCTTTGCCTTGGGCATCCTTGACCCGAACAATCGCCTGGGTCCCGCTGGTCATGTCGATTTCGCTCACGCTGTGCCCTTTGTCTTTCAGCGCCTGAACCAGCGTCGGGCTGAACTGCCCCTGTTCCAGTTCGGTCGGGCCGTTGCGGCTGCCGAAGTTGGGCAGGTTAATGGCGGCTTGGGCATCGAGGTTCCAGTCGAGCAGGCCGATGGTGGATTTGGCCACGTATTCGATGATTTGCGAGCCGCCGGGGGAACCGACGGTGGCGAGGAATTCGCCGCTCTGGCGGTCGAAGATCAGGGTCGGGGCCATGGAGGAGCGCGGGCGTTTGCCGGGCTCGACGCGGTTGGCGACTTTTTGCCCGTTTTCCTCGGGGATAAACGAGAAGTCGGTCATCTCGTTGTTGAGCATGAAACCCTGAACCATGATGTGCGAGCCGAACGCCGACTCGATGGTGGTGGTCATCGACACGGCGCCGCCTGCATCATCGACGGCCACCACTTGCGAAGTGGAAATCCGCAGCGGCGAACGGTCCGGCGCATAGGCCACCCGGATACCCGGCGGAGTGCCGGGTTTGGCCGTGCCCATGCTGCGTTCGCCGATCAGGGCGGCGCGGCTGGCAAGGTAGGCGGGGTCGACCAGGCCTTTGACCGGCACCGGGACGAAGTCGGTATCGGCGACGTACTGAGCGCGGTCGGCGTAGGCCAGGCGTTCGGCTTCAGAGATCAGGTGCACGGCTTGCGGGACGGGTTCGATGCCGGCCGGGGCCGCGGTCTTGACCGGTTTCAGCGGCGCCAGCGCCAGGCGCTTGTCGCGAGTCTCCAGGGCTTGCAATGTCCCGAGGATCTGCGCCACGGCGATCCCTCCCGACGACGGCGGCGGCATGCCGCAGACCTGCCAGCGCTTGTAGTCGGTGCACAGCGGCGCGCGCTCCTTGGCCTGGTAGTTGGCGAGATCGGTCAGGGACAGGCTGCCGGGGTTGGTGTGACCCTGAACCTTGGTCGCAATTTCCTCGGCGACGGGGCCTTTGTACAGGGCATCGGGACCTTCATGGGCGATGCGTTTGAACACGGCGGCCAAAGCCGGGTTCTTCAGGTTTGTGCCGACGGCTTTTGGGCTGCCATCGGCATTTCGGAAGTAAGCCATCATTTCCGCTGAATGCGGCATGGACGAATCCGCGGCGATCAACTGGTGCAGGCGTGGCGAAATGGCGAAGCCTTGTTCGGCGAGCTGGATGGCCGGTTCAAACAGTTGTGCCCAGGGCAGGCGTCCGTGTTTTTGATGGGCCAGTTCCAGAGCGCGCAGCACGCCCGGCGTACCCACTGAGCGCCCACCAATCTGCGCCTGGGTGAAGCCCATCGGTTGTCCGTTGGCCTGCAGGAAAAGCTTCTCGGTGGCGCCGGCCGGGGCGGTTTCACGTCCGTCGTAGGTGCGCACGGCTTTGCCATCCCAGAGTACGATCAATGCGCCGCCACCGATGCCCGAAGACTGTGGCTCGACCAGCGTCAACACCGCTTGCATCGCAATCGCGGCATCGATGGCCGAGCCGCCCCGGCGMAGCATCTCTCGCCCGGCTTCGGCCGCCAGTGGGTTGGCCGCCGCTGCCATGTATTTCTCGGCGTGCTGGGTGCGCAAGTCGGTGCGGAAACCGGTAGCGCTTTCCGGTGCGAGCGGCAGCGTCGGCAGCGAAGTGTTGTGGCACGCGGCCAGGCTCAAGGCACTGGCGAGCAGAACCAGGG
>NZ_JBFUIC010000260.1:0-5886 GCF_056402075.1 Pseudomonas sp. P4_C3 | reverse complement strand
GGATGTCCGAGGACATGTCGGCGACCAGCGGAACATCACCGGTTTCCGGAATCCATTGGAATTCCAGGCCGCCAATGGTTTCGTTCGGCGCGTAGTGGACGTAGGCCGCGTCTTTCGACAGCTTCCATTCGTTCTGGCCGGGAATGGCGAAATAGTCGTAAGGCCTGGCGGTGCCGGCAACGTTGACGTGGCCGAAGCGTGAAGCTTCTTCGATGGCTTTCTGTGACCAGATACCGGTGTCGATATAGTCGGCCGAGCCGTTTTCCGGCAACAGGTTCAGAGGAATCTGAGCAAATTGCTGGCTGGCGCCACCTTGCAGGAACAGCACTTTATAGTTCGAGGGGATATTCAGCAGATCACGCAGATCCTGCTCGGCCTTGGTGGCGATGGACACGAACTCATCACTGCGATGGCTCATTTCCATGACCGACAGACCCTTGCCGTGCCAGTCGAGGAGTTCACCCTGGGCGCGCTGCAGGACAGCTTCGGGAAGCGCCGCAGGACCGGCACAGAAGTTATAGGCTCTCTTGCTCACATCCAATCTCGCTCTGATTTGGTGGTATCACTGTRGGAGCGAGCTTGCTCGCGAAAAACCTGAGAGCACAAGGGTGCACCAGACGCCCTGCGTTATCGTTGACGACCATCGCGAGCAAGCTCGCTCCTACATGGGATTTCAGTATTTCCGTACGGACAAACAACAAGGGGGCGAATTTTCATCCGCCCCCTGCTTACCCGCTTATTCCTGTGGTTCTTCGTCAGCGGCGGCGTCGAGTTGCTGGTCTTCGGCAACGTCGTCGATCACGACTTCACCGACAAACCCTTCACCCTCTTCACCTTCCAGCTCTTCGCCTTCGACTTCCGACGGCTCCTGAACCCGCTCCAGACCGACCAGCGTTTCATCGTTGGCCAGTTTGATCAGGGTCACGCCCTGGGTGTTACGACCCAGGCTGGACACTTCGTCGACACGGGTGCGCACCAGAGTGCCCTGGTCGGAAATCAGCATGATTTCCTCGCCGTCGAGCACCTGGACCGCACCGACCAGACGGCCGTTACGCTCGTTGCTGACCATGGCAATAACGCCCTGGCCGCCACGCTTGTACTCAGGGAACTCGGTGATCGCCGTGCGCTTGCCGTAGCCACGCGCCGAAGCTGTGAGGATCTGGCTGCCTTCTTCCGGGATCAGCATGGAAATCAGCTTCTGGCCTTCCGGCAGACGCATGCCGCGCACACCGCGGGCGGTACGGCCCATGGCACGAACGTCGGATTCCTTGAAACGGGTGACCTTGCCGCCATCGGAGAACAGCATCACTTCGCGCTCGCCATCGGTGATGGCCGCGGAAATCAGCACGTCGCCTTCGTCCAGCTCCAGCGCGATCAGGCCGACGCTGCGTTGACGGCTGAAGGATTCCAGCGGGGTCTTCTTCACGGTGCCGTTGGCGGTGGCCATGAAGATGTAGTGACCTTCGGTGTACTCCTCGACCGGCAGCATGGTGGTGATGTATTCACCGTCATCCAGCGGCAGCAGGTTGACCAGCGGACGACCACGGGCAGCACGTGACGCTTCAGGGATTTCGTAGGTTTTCAGCCAGTACACCTTGCCCTTGCTGGAGAACAGCAGCAGCGTGGTGTGRCTGTTGGCAACCAGCAGGTGAGCGATGTAGTCCTCATCCTTGACGCCGGTCGCCGACTTGCCTTTACCGCCACGACGCTGGGCCTGGTACGCAGCCAGCGGCTGGGTCTTGGCGTAGCCACCGTGGGAAATGGTCACGACGCGCTCTTCTTCCGGGATCATGTCACCCAGGGTCAGGTCGAGACGGGCATCGAGGATTTCAGTACGACGCACGTCGCCGTATTCGGCGCGAATCACTTCCAGCTCTTCGCGGATCACTTCCATCAGGCGCGTGGCGCTGTTGAGGATGCGGATCAGCTCGCCGATCTGGTTGAGGATCTCTTGATACTCGGCCAGCAGTTTTTCGTGTTCCAGACCGGTCAGGCGGTGCAGACGCAGTTCCAGAATGGCTTGCGCCTGTTCTGGCGACAGGAAGTACTTGCCGTCGCGCAGACCGTATTGCGGATCGAGGTTTTCCGGACGGCACGAATCGGCGCCGGCACGTTCAACCATCGCCACCACGGCCGAGGATTCCCAAGGCGTGCTGATCAGCGCTTCCTTGGCTTCCGACGGCGTTGGCGACGCCTTGATCAGGGCGATGACCGGGTCGATGTTCGACAGGGCAACCGCTTGACCTTCAAGGATATGACCACGCTCGCGCGCCTTGCGCAGTTCGAACACGGTACGACGGGTCACCACTTCGCGGCGGTGACGGACGAAGGCTTCCAGCAGGTCCTTGAGGTTCAGGATCCGCGGACGGCCGTCGATCAGCGCGACGATGTTGATACCGAACACCGCTTGCAGCTGGGTCTGGGCGTAGAGGTTGTTGAGGATGACCTCAGGCACTTCGCCGCGACGCAGCTCGATCACGACGCGCATACCGTCCTTGTCGGACTCGTCGCGCAGTTCGGTGATGCCTTCAAGCTTCTTCTCTTTGACCAGCTCGGCGATCTTCTCGATCAGACGCGCCTTGTTCAGCTGGTAAGGGAGTTCGGTGATGACGATCTGCTGGCGGCCACCGACCTTGTCGATGTCTTCGATCATCGAGCGGGCGCGCATGTAAATGCGCCCGCGACCGGTGCGGTAGGCTTCGATGATGCCGGCGCGACCGTTGATGATCGCGGCGGTCGGGAAGTCCGGACCGGGGATGTATTGCATCAGCTCGTCGACGGTCAGCTCAGGGTTGTCGATGAGCGCCAGGCAACCGTCGATGACTTCACCGAGGTTGTGCGGCGGAATGTTGGTCGCCATGCCTACGGCGATACCGCTGGAGCCGTTGACCAGCAGGTTGGGAATACGGGTCGGCATGACCGCCGGAATCATTTCGGTGCCGTCGTAGTTCGGCACCCAGTCCACGGTTTCTTTATGCAGGTCAGCCAGCAGCTCGTGCGCCAGCTTGGTCATGCGCACTTCGGTGTATCGCATGGCCGCGGCGTTGTCGCCGTCCACCGAACCGAAGTTGCCCTGGCCGTCTACCAGCAGGTAGCGCAGGGAGAATGGCTGTGCCATCCGAACGATGGTGTCGTACACCGCGGTATCACCGTGCGGGTGATACTTACCGATCACGTCACCGACAACACGGGCAGATTTCTTGTACGGCTTGTTGAAGTCGTTGCCCAGCTCGCTCATCGCGAACAGCACGCGCCGGTGCACGGGCTTCAAGCCATCGCGCGCATCCGGCAGTGCCCGCCCGACAATTACGCTCATCGCGTAGTCGAGGTAGGACTGCTTCAGCTCGTCTTCGATATTGACCGGGAGGATTTCTTTGGCCAGTTCGCCCATGAGAAGCCTGATTCCTTTTTCTGGTGAAACTTCGTCAGGACCAACGAAGCTCGCCGCTGCAGGCTCAGTGCCATGCATTGGCTTACGACAAATCAACGAGTTATGCCATGGATCTGCGCAGTAAAGATCACCCCGCGGGGCAACCTTGGAAACCGCCGGATGTTATCACAAGAGCCGCCACGCACCTATCCCCCAGACGCGCATGGAGAGTAGTTAGTTGACCGGTGACAGGCTTGAAGGGGACGAGAGAGGCTTAGAGCTGTGTTGAATGGAGAATTTGTGGCTGATTCGGGTTGATTCATTGGGTTTGACGGCCCCATCGCGAGCAAGCTCGCTCCCACAGTGTTTGCGGTACACACAAAACCTGTGGGAGCGAGCTTGCTCGCGATGGCGGCTTACCAGACACCAAAGATTATCAATGCAGACGCTTACGGCACATCAACTGCGCCATCTTCGCCGTATCCGGGCGCTCGACGATGCCTTTTTCGGTGACGATCGCATCGATCAGATCCGCCGGCGTCACGTCGAACACCGGGTTGAAGGCATTGACGTCAGCCCCGACGCGCTTGCCACCGACCTCCAGCAACTCGCGACCATCACGCTCTTCAATCGGAATGTCATCGCCACTGGCCAGGTTCATGTCGATGGTCGAACTCGGCGCCACCACCATGAAGCGCACGCCGTGGTGCATGGCGTTGACCGCCAGTTGATAGGTGCCGATCTTGTTGGCCACGTCGCCATTGGCGGTGATCCGGTCAGCGCCGACGATGACCCAGGTAGGGCCTTTGGTCTTCATGATATGCGCGGCGGCGGAATCGACATTGAGGGTCACGGGAATGCCTTCATTGGCCAGCTCCCATGCGGTCAGCCGCGAGCCCTGCAGCCATGGGCGGGTTTCGTCGACATAGACCTGCTCGATCATACCTTCGATGAATGCACCACGAATCACCCCCAGCGCCGTGCCAAAGCCGCCCGTGGCCAGTGCGCCGGTGTTGCAGTGGGTGAGGATCGCCTGGGCGTTGCCCTGATGCTTGCGGATCAGGTCCACACCCAGCTGGGCCATGGTCAGGTTGGCTTCGCGATCACTTTCGTGAATGGCGATGGCCTCGGCCTCCAGTGCCTCCAGCGGATCGGCATTGTTTTTCAGGCGATCGAGCCGGTCGTGCATGCGGCCCAGCGCCCAGAACAGGTTGACGGCGGTAGGACGGGAATCGGCCAACAGCATGAAATCCTCTTCCAGTGCAGCGTACCAGTCACCCCCTTCGGCAATCCGGGCGCGGGCTGCCAGTACGATGCCATAAGCCGCACTAATACCAATAGCCGGAGCGCCGCGCACCACCATCGAGCGGATGGCCTCGGCCACACCCGCTGCACTGGTGTAGGCAATCCAGGTTTCCTCGAACGGCAAAATACGCTGATCCAGCAGATGGAGAGCGCCATCACGCCAATCGATGGCCTTTACCTTTTCCGCAGCCAACAGTCGATCGCGCATCCCTCACCCCGCACTCATGAACAAAAGCCGCCGATTATAGCGATCCCCCCGCGAAGACGCTCGGGTATACTTCGCCATCCCATACAAAAGCACTGGAACCGACCCTCGATGCCGAACACTGCCGCTGCGCTCGACCTGTTATTGCTGCCGACCTGGCTGGTACCCGTCGAACCCGCTGGTGTTGTCCTCAAGGAACATGGCGTGGGCATCCGTGATGGACGCATCGTGTTTATCGGCCCACGTTCCGCCGCGCTGAAGCTTAACGCAACCGAAACCCGCGAATTGCCCGACATGCTGCTCAGCCCCGGCCTGATCAATGCCCACGGGCACGCGGCGATGACGCTGTTCCGTGGCCTGGCCGATGATCTGCCATTGATGACCTGGCTGGAAAACCATATCTGGCCCGCCGAGGCCAAATGGGTCGATGAAGCTTTCGTGCGCGACGGTACCGACCTTGCCATCGCCGAGCAAATCAAAGGCGGCATCACCTGTTTCTCTGACATGTACTTCTTCCCGAAGGTTGCCAGCGAGCGCGTGCACAACAGCGGCATTCGCGCGCAAATCGCGATTCCGATCCTCGACTTCCCGATTCCGGGGGCCGCCACGGCGGACGAAGCCATTCGTCAGGGCGTTGAACTGTTTGGCGATCTCAAGCACCACGAACGCATCAAAATCACCTTCGGCCCCCATGCACCCTACACCGTAGGCGACGAAAACCTGGAAAAAATCCGGATGATCGCCGAGGAACTGGACGCTTCGATCCACATGCACGTGCATGAAACCGCCTTCGAAGTACAACAATCGGTCGAGCAGCGCGGTGAACGACCACTGGCCCGACTGGCGCGCCTGGGTTTGCTGGGACCGCGCTTCCAGGCGGTTCACATGACCCAGATCAGCGAAGAAGACCTGGCGCTGCTGGTAGAAAGCAACAGCAATGTGATTCATTGCCCGGAGTCGAACCTGAAGCTGGCCAGCGGGTTCTGCCCGGTCGAGCGTTTGTGGC
>NZ_JBFUIC010000259.1:0-5892 GCF_056402075.1 Pseudomonas sp. P4_C3 | reverse complement strand
GTCCATCGCGAGCAAGCTCGCTCCTACAACAACGCACCGGACCGTGCGGGTGCGTTGTTGCGGTTGGCTTAGCGAATACCGGCGCCGGCCAGGGATTCCGAAGACCACTGCGCCTTGGAGAGCGGGTCGATGTACTTGATGCCGCCGTAAGGGCCGACTACACCGTTGATGTTGTACGAACCACCGACCAGGTCGTAGATCATGAAGGGCGTGGAGTCCGGAACCTGCTTGTCGTAGCTCTGGCTCAAGAAGGCGAAGGAACCACGATAAAGCTGACCACGGGCGTCATATTGATCCGAGGCCAAAGCGGTCCAGCTGTCTTCGTCGAGGTAGAAGCGGCGCTTGGCGTAGATGTGACGGGCACCGGCCTTGAGGTTGCCCTCAACGACCCACACGCGGTGTTTTTCCCAGCGTACGAAGTCCGGTGACAGGTGATTGGCAGTGGTCAGCGACTTAGGATCCTGCACGTAGGTCAGCTTGTAGGTGTTGTAGGGCACGATCATTTCCTGCTTGCCGACCAGTTTCCAGTCGTAGCGATCCAGTGCACCATTGAACACGAACACGTCATCGTAGGTGCCCGCACCGGCGGTACCAGGGTTTGGCGTGTCGTAGGCCAAGCTCGGCGCCAGTTTCACTCGACGCTGCCCCGGCAAGTACTGCCAAGCGCGACGCGGTTGCTGCAACGGGTTGGCGGCGTCCTTGAGCATGATCGCCTCACCGGCGCGGCGCGCTGGGCCGGTGTATGCCAGCTTCATCTGGTAGTACACGTCGGCGCTGCTGATCGGCTGCGAGAGGTTTTCATAGATCGGGTAGGAAATGTTCGCTTGCCCGGTGGTCGCCAGGCTCGCCACGCCGGCCGAGTCGACGTTCCAGGAGTCGTACTTGGAGCTGATGCTGACGCCTTGGTAGCGCAACAGGAAGTTCCACATCGCTTCGTTGCCCGACTGCGGAATCGGGAACGGTATGCCTGGCAGGACGTTGTCGATGGCCAGGCCACCTTCCAGGGACTTGGCGCCGCTGGCGTTCTTCACGCCGTTATCCAGAATGGCTTGTGGCAGCGAAACGGTACGGTGAGTCGGGAAAACGTCGACATGGAAAGTCGGGAAGCGCTTGGCCAGTTCAACGGTGGTTGCGCTGAGCAGGCCCTTGTACTGATCGACGTTCTTGCCGTCGATCACCAGCAGCGGCTTCTCGCTGGCAAACGGATCCGGGCGCATGCTGTCACCGGCTTTGAAGCTGGCCGGCGGCGTGGTCAGGCCACCGTTGTAGGCAGGGATGGAACCATCAGCGTTCCCGGCTTTTTCAGCGCCCACCAGGGTCAGGCTGGTGCCCAGCTTGGCAGCTTCCTGGGTTGAAACAGCGGCCTGTGCCTGGGCGGCAAGGACCATGGCCAGCGAAGCGGCCAACACGGTTTTTACAAATTTCATCTTGTTATTCTCCTGCTTGCATTGAGCAAATCAGTGGTGAATCAGAATGTTGTTTTCATCGTCAGGTACACGGCGCCACGGTCCTCAGTCGTGGCACCACCTCCGGAGAAGGACGAGTAGCCACCGGCGAAACAGGCGTAGTTCTCGTTGCCGCTAAAGGCGTTAGGCGTGGAGCCGTCACCACCGTTCGGGCCGGTACTCACACCGCTGACGTTGCATTTTTCGGTTTTGCCGAAGGAGTCCACGTACTTCAGGTCAACGAAGTATTTGTTGTACACAACGGCACCGACGCCCACGGCATAGTTGCCGGTGTCCTTGGCACCGCCACCGGAGACCGGTGACACGCCGGCGAGACCGACGTTGACCGACATCGGCGCGTTGAGGTCGACACCCGGGAATACCTGGTACCAGGTCGGTGTGAAGTTGACTGCCAGACCCCAGTTGTCCCGGGTCGGCGCGTCGATGCCGCGATAGCTGTCCTTGCCCTTGTAGAGCGCTTCGTTCTTGCTATCGAGCTTGAGCAGGTTGCTGTAGTACAGCTCGGCAAGCACGGTTGCCTGATCGAACACCGGCGTTTTCGGCAGGGTCATCAGACCGTTGAGCGTCCAGTGCAAGGTGTCACCGGTGGCGCTCATGCTGTCGCCGCGGCTCGGGGTGTCGTAGACCACACCGGTGGCGTCGGTACGTGCAGGCAGCAGACCAAGCCCTTGCCCCAGACCCAGCGGGCTGCGGGTACTGACGATCGCCGGGATACTGGCCAGCGGCATGTTGTGACGGATGTTCAGGTCCGAACCGACACTGATCCCGCCCACGTCCTTGGACAGGCTCAGGCCGACGATCTTGATGTTGTCGGCATAGGCCATCTGATAGGTGGCGGTGTCCAGCGAATTGAGGGTGTTGATCACCGCAGGCACTTGCCCTGCCGGCCGAGTGCCGTTGGGGTTGGCCGAGGTAATGCCCCTGGCGTCCAGCCAGGCTTGCGGCAAGATTTCCGAAGTCTCGCGGTAGTAGACGCCGAGGGTGCCATCCAGCCAGGCCGGCGACCACTTGGCCATGACGCCCCAGTCGCCGCTGCTGCCCGGTGTCAGGTCATGGCCGCGACGCACGTTGGTCAACGCGTTGCACGGCGCCAGGCCACAACCCAGCGGACTGCCAGGCACCACGGCGTTGGTGTTGCCGAGCAGGAACGATTGCGCACCAAAACCGACCAGGTCGGAACCACCGTAATAAGTACCGGCTTCCGGCAGACGCGCGGCGTCCCAATCGAGGAAGTACTGGGCACCCACGGTCAATTCCGGATTGACGGTGAACGTCATCGACAACTGGTTACGCGGAACGAACAGTTCCTTGGCCTCGGTACCCGGCGACGCGGCAAGCTTGGCCAGGTCGAGGCCGGACTGGCCGTAGCTGACCGAGTGCACCGGGTTGAGAATGGTCTCGCCCCAGAACACGTTGTGCTGACCGGCCTTGACGCTGAACATCGACTCCTCGCCCACTTCGGTGCTGTAGAACACGAAGGCATCGAGGATTTCGCCCGAAGGACCGCTGTAGTAGCGCTGGGCATAGTTGCTCAGGTGCGGGCTGCCGTTGCCGACGTTGTCATGGGTCACCCCAGCCAGGCGCGGGTCGTTGGCGATCAGGCCCGAACGCGCATCGTTGCCGTTGACGAACGGGTTGGAATTGGAGCCGGTGTTGTCATAGGCCTTGTCGTACCAGCTGGCGGCGCTGACGCGAAAACCCATGGCGTTCTTGTAGACCACGTCCATTTCGGTCAACAGGTCGATACGGTTGGTGATGTTGGTGCCGGCCTTGCGGAAGTTGTAATCGCCGTCGTTGTTGTTCGGCGTTGCCAACATGCGTTTGTCGGCGCTTTCGGTGCGCACGCCGTAGTTGTACTTGATGGTGTTATCCACGCGTACGTTCCAGTCCGGATTCCCCGTCTCGATCTCGGCCGCATGGGCCACCGGTAGGGTTGCCGCGAGAATGGCTGAGGCCAACAAGGTGTAGCGTGGAGCGGTGAAGCCGTGACTCTTATTGTTGTGCATTGCGTTGTCTCCGCCTTTTTGTATTTGTTTTAAGCGCAGCCGCCCCCGCGCAAACATCGATGGGTTTGCGTTTAAGGAATGAGGGCAAATGCCGGTTGGCGTACTGCCAGTCCAGCTCCTTGTACTAGCGGTCCAGCTCCAGGATGAGTGCTTCGGCCTGCGGCCAATGGCCAAATCCTGCGGCCGGATTGAGATGGCCGACATCGCCCAGATCGAGCAATTCGGCGCCCCAGCCTTCTGCCATGCGGGTGACTGCAGGAAGGCTGGCAAGGTGATCGTTGGTGCTTGCGGCCACGACGCTGCGAAATGGCAGCGGGCCTTGTGGTAGAGGATTCCAGCCCTGGCTACGCAGGGTTTCGGAAGAAGGATAGTTTGCCGGCCAGACCGCATCGAGGTCCGGTGGCGCGGCCAGCAAAGCGCCCTTGATCGGTCGGCTGTAGTGCGCCGCCCAGTGCGCGACCATCAGCACGCCGGCGCTGTGGGCCACCAGAATCACGGGGCCGTCGATCTGTTCGAGTTCGTGTTGAATCGCCCGCACACGGGCCATGCAATCGAGTTTGTCGGTCTCCAGCGGCGCAACACTGCGCACTTTGCCCAGCCTGGCTGCAAGCAATGTTTGCCAATGTTCGGCCACGTGCTCGCGCAGACCCGGAACGATCAGAATGGTGGCGGCAGTTTGCAGTTTGTCCACGGTCAACACCTTCGCTTTCTCGATAACTCGACTGGCTGTTTTCGCCAGGGGCTTTTTGTAGTGTCGACATTAAAGAGCGCCCACCCGAAGCGCTTTACATTGGACGTCAGGCACTTTTCTTTTGATGACAAATTGTCGGACAGCAGGACAGCGCGACCACTGGTCGAAAAATCCCCCAGGTTGGCGCAAGGTCACTGTAATCAACGGATGAGCGCTGATGGCTCCCTGCAGCGTAGAGGATGGGTGACCGGACAGCATGAAATCCATCAACGACATGACAACTGTTCAACTGTTGATGCGCTGGATATAGTCGCCACGCTCACGCCAATCGCCATAGGCCCAGGGAAGACTTTCGCATGACCAAGCTTGTTCGCGCCGCTGTCTTGACCAACTACCTGGAGGTCACCCAGTACCTGGGTTTCAACCCGCGCGACGTGCTGGCCGCTGTCGGCCTGAGCAGGGCCCAACTGCAAGCCCCTGAACACCGTATCCAGATCGATGCCGCCGTGCGGTTGCTGGAAGACTCGGCCGCTGCCAGCGGTTGCCAGACCTTCGGCCTGAGCATGGCCGAATCGCGCCAGCTCTCGGACTTCGGCGTGGTCAGCCTGCTGCTCAGCCACCAGCGCACCCTGCGCGATGCCTTGCAGGTCGTGGTGGATTACCGGCACCTGATGAATGACTCGCTGGCGATCTTCATTGAAGAGGCCGGCAAGATGGTGATCATTCGCGAAGAGGTGGTCACCGAAACGCCGATGCCCAGCCGCCAGGCCACAGAGCTGGCCATCGGTGTGATGTTCCGGCTGTGCTCGGCATTGCTCGGCTCACACTGGCACCCCTACAGCGTCAACTTCATGCACCAGCCACCGGACAACCTGCACCTGCATCGCCGCCTGTTCGGCTGCAACCTGGAGTTCGGCAGCGAGTTCAACGGCATCGTCTGCCCGGACGTCAGCCTCGACATGACCAACCCCAACGCCGACCCGGCCATGGCCCGCTACGCCCAGAGCTACCTCGATTCGCTGCAGAACCACGAAGGCGCCTCGATGCTGTTCGAGGTGCGCAAGGCCATCTACCTGCTGCTGCCCATGGGGCGCGCCACCATCGAACAGGTCGCCCAAAGCCAGGGCATGAACGTGCGCACCCTGCAACGCCGCCTCAAGGACGACGGCTGCGCCTTCAACGACGTGATCAACGACGTGCGCCGCGACCTGGTGCTGCGTTATTTGGACAACCCCAACTACTCGCTGAGTCGCATTGCCGACATGCTCGGCTACTCGATGGCGAGTTCGTTTACGCGGTGGTTTATCAGCCAGTTTGGTATGCCGCCGGCGACGTGGCGGGCGCAAAAACAAACCACCGCCAAACCCCTCGCTGGCCCTAAAGAACTCTGAATCGACAGCGCAAAAAAAAACGGCGACTGCTGGTACAGTCGCCGCGAAAGACCGGTGTTTGTGACACCGGTCGAGAACCCCACGGCATGAGGAGTCAACGCCGTGTGGTCCTGCCATAAAACGTATAGAGGGTGACGCGTTCAGAGCCCCCAGCACAGCAACAACAGCACCAGCACGACCAGGAACACCGTCTCCCCGACCATCAGCAGAATCGGCTTGATCCCGACCGCCGCCAGCTCCTTGAGCCAGGTCTTCATACCCAGAATGCGCGAAGTTGGAACACTATCCCTGTGGGAGCGAGCTTGCTCGCGATRGCGGTTTCACATTCAACACTCATG
>NZ_JBFUIC010000258.1:0-5955 GCF_056402075.1 Pseudomonas sp. P4_C3 | reverse complement strand
TATTGCGAACACTTGATAACCCTGTGGGAGCGAGCTTGCTCGCGATGGCGGAATGTCTGGCGACATCCATGTTGAATGTGCCGGCCTCATCGCGAGCAAGCTCGCTCCCACAGGGTTATCAAGTGTTCGCAATATCTGCGGGTATCCAAAAATCATTGTGGGAGCCAGCCTGCTCGCGATGAGGCCGGCATATTCAACATTGATGTCGCCTGACAGACCCCCATCGCGAGCAAGCTCGCTCCCACAGGGTTAGCGGGTGTACGCAACATCTACGGGTATCCAAAAATCATTGTGGGAGCGAGCTTGCTCCGGGCGGCGTTCCGACGATGGTGGCAACGCGGTTACGGATCAAACCCATATCGCGTCCCACAGCGGATAATCGCCCAGCTTCTCCACCAACCCCGCGCGTAACGGGTTGGCGACAACATATCGAGCAAGCTTCACCAGATCCTCATCCCGCCTCAACGCCCGATCGTGATAGCCCTGCTGCCAAAGGCTGCCTTTACGTCCGACGGACATGTTCACGGCCCGCGTACTCAATGATTTGGTTTTTTGCATCAGCTGACTGAGTGAGCACTGCTGCAGCTCGATCAACCAATGAAAATGATCGGGCATGACAACCCAGGCTAAAGAGTTCGCCCAGTATTGTTCCTGTGCATATTGAAATTGCTTGACGACCAGCCTGCCCAAACCGAAATCCTTGAAAACCGGTTGTCGGTCCAGCGTGTTGCTCGTCAGCAGGTAAATTCTGTTGGGTTCGGGATAGCGGCCTGTGCGCAGGCGATGTGAGGCGGGTAAATCCGGCATTCCTTTGCCCTCTCCATGGTGAGTTCAGGAGGAAGGCTAGACCGGTGGATGCTTGAGAGTTGGGTTAGCTTTTGACTGGATGTGACCAATCGATAGCTATCGCGAGCAAGCTCGCTCCCACAATGATTTCGGCTGCTCGCACATATTGCATACACCCATTAACCCTGTGGGAGCGAGCTTGCTCGCGATGAGGCCAGCACATTCAAAATAGATGTCGACCGACACTCTGCCATCGCGAGCAAGCTCGCTCCCACAGGTTTTTGTGTTGGCTTCAGACTGCTGGCTGGAACGGCACGAATTCCGTCACTTCCAGATCGAATCCGGACACGGCCTTGTACGGCACCGGCGAGCTCATCAGGCGCAATTTGCGTACGTTCTGGTCGCGCAGGATCTGCGCGCCGATGCCCAGGGTCCGTTGCGGAAAATGTGACGCCAGGTGCTTGCCTGCGTTGCGCTGACGCAGTTGTTCGAGCACGCCCTCGGCGGTTTCCTTTTGTGCCAGCAACACCAGTACGCCGTTACCGGCGGCTGCGATACTGGCCAGCGAACGTTCGAGGGTCCACTGTTGCGCCCCGCCCTCGTTTTCACACCCCAGCGCATCGCGCAACGTCTCGATGCTTTGCACCCGCACCAGCACCGGTTGCGTGCTGTCGATCCGGCCCTTGACCAGCGCCAGGTGCAACGCGCCCTGGTAGGTGTCCTGATAGGTGGTCACCTGGAACTCGCCATGGCGGGTATGCAGCGGGTATTCGCCACCGCGCTCGATCGTGCCTTCATGCAGGATGCGGTAGTGAATCAGGTCGGCAATGGTGCCGATCCGCAGGCCATGCCGTTGGGCGAATTCATGCAACTCGGCACCACGGGCCAGTTCGCCGTCCTCGTTGAGAATGCCCACCAGCGTTGCCGCCGGTTGCAGGCCCGCCAGACGTGTCAGGTCGCAGGCGGCCTCGACATGTCCGGCCCGCTGCATCACGCCACCGGGCAAGGCCTGCACCGGGAAGATATGCCCCGGTTGTACCAGGTCTGCCGGAACGCTGGCCGGGTCGACCGCCACCTGGATCGAGCGCGCCCGATCCGCCGCCGAGATGCCGGTGGACACCCCGGTGGCGGCTTCGATCGAGCGGGTAAAACCCACGCCATGTTGCGCCCGCGAGTTGGGCACCATCAGGTCCAGGCCCAGCGCGCGGCAGCGCTGCTCGGTCAGGGCCAGGCAAATCAGCCCGCGCGCCTGCACCGCCATGAACGTGACGGCCTCGGCCCCGGCCTGTTCGGCGGCCATCAGCAAAGAGCCTTCGCCGTTGTGTTCGTCGTCGGTGATCACCACCATCTGCCCGGCGCCGATGGCCTCGATCAGTTGCGGTACCGTGTTGAAAGCCAGGCCGTTCACTGGAGTGCCCCGCGCAGGTCGGCCGCCGCATCGGACAAGGCATGTGCCGCCCCTTCGACAAAGGGCGCCATGCTGATAAAGCCGTGGATCATGCCGTCACAACGCTGGACGCGCACAGGCACACCAGCCTCGCGCAAGCACTCGGCCATTGCCTCGCCTTCATCACGCAATGGGTCGAATTCGGCGCTAATCAGGGTCGTTGGCGGCAACCCCGCCAGGCTCTCGGCACGCAGTGGCGAGGCCAAAGGATCATCCGCCTGCCCGACGTCTTGCAGATATTGCTGCCAGAACCAGCGCATCATCCCGGCGGAAAGCAGATAACTCTCGGCGAAGTCTTCGAAGGACTGACTGTTGCAACCTGCATCGGTGACCGGGTAAAACAGGCACTGATAACTGACCTTCGGCCCCTGGCATCGTGCCGCCAACTGACTGACCGCCAGCGCCAGATTTCCCCCGGCACTGTCCCCGGCCACGGCCAACCGGCTGCCATCGACGCGCAGTTCAGCCGCCTGCTCAACCAGCCAGCAGGTGGCCGCGTAACAATCGAGGGGCGCCGCCGGGAACGGGTGTTCCGGGGCCAGTCGGTAGGCGACCGACACCACCACCGCCTCGGTCTGGAGGGCCAGCGAGCGGCAGAGATTGTCGTGTGTATCGAGATTGCCCATGACAAATCCGCCGCCATGGAAAAACACCAGTAACGGCAGGTTGGGTTCTTCCGATGGCCGGTACAGCCGTGCGTCCAGATCACCGTCCGCACCGGCCACCCGCAGCTTGCGCACCTCGCTCATCGGTTCGCCGGGGATGGCCGGCAGCAGGTTGTCGGAGAACTGCCGGTACTGTGCGGCATCGACCTGACTGAAATCGGGCTCCGGGAGGTCGCGAAACTGCTGGAGAACCCCGGCGATCTGCTTATCGAGCGGCATGGGCATCGTCCTCTACGTCAGTCATTTGAAACTGCGGATTGGTCTCGCCCAGGATGCTTTGTACTCGACGCTCAAGGGCCGGTTTGAAACTCTTGTGGGGCAGAATCCAGAAGCGTTTTTGCGCCACGGCGGCGAACACTTGCGCGGCCAGTTCCGCCGGGCTCATGCCCTGGCGAACGGTGCTGTCGAGCAGTTGACTGAAGTCGGATCCGGCAGTGTCCACCACCTGGTTCGAGGCCATGATTTCGCTGGCGACCGGCCCCGGGCACAGCACCGAAACCGACACCGGCGCACCGATCATCGCGAGTTCGTAATGCAGGGTTTCCGAGAGCGCAACCACAGCCTGCTTGGTCACGTTGTACGGTGCCATCAACGGACTGCTGACCAGCCCGGCAAGGGACGCCGTGTTGATCACGTGTGCTGGCCGGCCCTGACTGAGCAACAGCGGCACAAAGCTGCGAATGCCGTTGATCACACCGTTAAGGTTGACGTTCAACAGGCGCTGCCATTGCGCCTCGGTGATTTCCCAGCTGAAGCCGGTTTGCATCACGCCGGCGTTGTTAAACAGCAGGTCGACCCCGCCTAAGTGCTCGACAGCCCGGTCACGCAAGCGCTCGACCTGCGTTACATCACCGACATCGGTAACGCAGGCAATCGCTTGCACACCGCGGGCCTGCAACTCCTCGCACAGGGCTTGCAGGCCCGCTGCATCCCGATCCGCCAGCACCAGGCGCATGCCCAGCGTCGCCGCGTGTTCGGCCAGGCCACGGCCAATACCACTGGCGGCCCCGGTAATCACCGCTACCGGCCCTTGTTCATTACTCATCGCCTACTCCTGCCATGGGTCCAATGGCGCCAGTAGAGCGGGCCTGCTTGAAGCAGCCATCGTCCATTCAGACGATGCCTGCTTTTACAGGGGCGGCAGAATCCGTTACATGCGCCAAACCCGTGATCCCTTGGGAGAATAATAAGATGAGTACCCTGCACCGCATCGAAGCCAAACTGCTGGAAGACCATTACGCCCGCGGCTGGCATTGCCTGGGCCTGGCCGCGCAATACCGCGACGGCAAGGCCCATCGCCTGGAGGTGTTCGGCACCCGTCTGGTGGCGTTCCAGGGTGAAGACGGCGAACTGCATATTCTTGATGGCTACTGCCCGCACATGGGTGCCGACCTGAGCACCGGTTGCGTTGAAGGCAACTCGATCCGCTGCCCGTTCCACGCCTGGCGCTGGGGCGCCGACGGCGTGTGCGATGACATCCCCTATGCCAAGCGCATTCCGCCACGGGCCAAGATCAAGAGCTGGCCGATCATGGAAGAGAACCAGCTGCTGTTCGTCTGGAATGACCCCGAAGGCAATCCGCCGCTGCCGGAACAACGCATTCCGCGCATCGACGCCTGCTACAACGACGAATGGGCGGCCTGGGAAGTCGCCGAATTGCAGATTGGCACCAACTGCCGCGAACTGATCGACAACATCGCCGACATGGYGCACTTCGGCACCGTACACGGCGCGCCGGTCGATGAGTTCATCAACATTTTCGAAGGCCACCTGGCCACCCAGATCATGCGCGCCCGCAGCGAACGCCTGTCCGGCGACAGCGTACTGACCACTGAAGCCACTTATTTCGGCCCGGCCTACCAGATCACCGAAATGAACGGCGCGATGAACGGCCAGCCGATCCATTCGATCCTGCTCAACTGCCACGTACCGATCGATCTGGACAGCTTCACCCTGCGCTACGGCGTGCTGGTGAAAAAGATCCCGGGGCTCACTGAGGAGCAGAACCAGGCAATGGCCAAGGCCTACGTGGCGCAAGCCCAGGCAGCCTTCTACGAAGACGTGGCCATCTGGCACAGCAAGACCCGCGTCGACAACCCGCTGCTGTGCGACGGCGACGGTCCGGTCTATCAGTTGCGCCGCTGGTACGAGCAGTTCTACACCGATGTCCAGGCGCTGTCGGCGGACGTCGGCGAACACAAGAAGTTTGTCGTGCGCGCCAGCGAACGGGTCTGACGCCAGCGGCTTTTCGCCCGCCCCGGGCCTGAGCGGCAGCCGCCGGTCAGGCCCGGAGCCCGAGCGTTGCAAGGAGTCGATACCGGCGCTTATCCTCGGCCACCGCCAACGCTAATAATAAAAACGGTTTTTCCCTATGCAGCAGAGCCTCAGCCTCGATACGTTCAGTGATTTGATCGGCAACCTCTATCAGGGGCCGCTGGAAACCATTCCCTGGGCGACGTTTCTCAATCAGCTCAATGTGCATCTGAACAGCAAGTACGTGACCTTCATCCTGCGTCCGCCCAGCGCTCATGTGGACGGCTTGATGGTCAACACCACGGGCACCTCGACCGAGGCAACCGCGTCGTACAACAAACATTTTTTCAGCCTCGACCCGTTTGTCGACCTGCCCAATCGCCAGGTCGTGACCCTCGCCGAGTTCGTCTCCAACGACGACTGGCAGAATTCCGAGTTCTACAAGAACTTCCTTGAACCGGTGGACGTGTTCCACATCCTCGGTGCCGACATCAACACCGTCGACGGCGCCCAGTGCCGCATTCGCATCAGCCGCGGACGTGACGACAAGCCTTTCGGCAATGAAGAAAAGGCCATGCTCACGCATTTCGTCCCGCACCTGGAACGCTCGATCAAGATCCACATGCAGCTCAACCGCATCGAAGCCGAGCGCAATCTGTACGCCGGCGCGGTGAACCAGATGGCGGTCGGCACGATCATCCTCGACGAGTCCGGCAAGGTGCTGCAGACCAACCAGGTCGCCGACCGGCTGATCCAGGAAAAGGACGGCATCAAACTGGTCAACGATGGCCTGCAGGTCGGTAC
>NZ_JBFUIC010000257.1:0-6004 GCF_056402075.1 Pseudomonas sp. P4_C3 | reverse complement strand
GATTTTTTGCTACGCAATTTGAGCCTCTTCCTTTTGACATATGCTTTTTGAGTGCCTAATTTATGCGTAATGAGTACTTTTTTTCTTGTAACTAATCAATCATCAAAGATGAGTCAGAAGAATACGATGTCGAAACTTCCTAATGCTATCAGGGTGATTTCCTACGAGCATGGCTCGAACCCATTACGCGACTGCCCGATGCACTTCCTTATGTCTGGCAGACACTGTTCGCAAGACCGGAGCGCCGCGATGAAACTCTCAAGCAGTATTGCGTTTGATCAGGTTGATTGCCACCCAATGACCGTCGGGAATCAAGCATGAGTACTTATAAAATGGTGTGCCCGCACTGCTTGAACAGGATGCGCATCCGCACCAGCGAAGGCCGACATATTTTCCTGCGGGTGGCGTATCTGCAATGCACGTCGGAAGCTTGCGGTTGGTCCGTGCGTGCCGAATTTGAAATGACCCATGAACTTTCGCCCAGTGGCATGCCCAATCCGGCCGTACGCCTGCCTTGCGCCGGACCCGATTTGCGCCGTGCCGCCCGGCCCGTAGCAATCAGTCCTGCCACGACAGACGTGCCGCAGGAGACGTGAGCATGAAGGTCATCGATGAAAATGCAGATATGAATGAGGAACTGTTGGCTATAGCCCAAGCGTTTCTGGGGCGCCATGAAAGTGAAGGGGGGAACGATGATCAAGTCCTGTTTTGTCGCGCGGTGAAGCATCTGCAGAATATGGATGTACCGATGTACCTGGCGGAAAGGCTGGTCAGCCGTGCCTACGGCGTACTCAAGTCGTGCAACGACCGGCGGCGCCTGGATATCGATGCCAGTTCCGAAACGGTCGCCGTGGTGACTGACCCTGCCAATGGCCTGACTTGGGCGGTGCCAGTGGGGCTGATCGTCAAACACATCATCAACTCGCCGAATAACCGCAGGCTTCGCCTGGTGGAACCCTGAGTTTTCAGCGGTTGTATTGAGGTCCTGGGCACCATGACTGGGACCTGCCGCAAAATAACCCCGTGCCCAAAGTCCTCGTCCCCCTTAAAATACCGGCATTCTCCGATTTGCATCGCCTGAGGCCGTTTTTCCATGTCCGTCACCGCCACTCCCGCCAGCCTCGCGCCGGATCATCACGCCCAGTTCATCGACCTGGTGCAAACCAGCCTCGAGCAAAATGCGTTCATCAAACTGGTGCTGGCCAAGTACGTGGGCGATGAAACGGACCTGCAGCGGATCATCATCAAACCGGTGACGGTCAAGGCGCTGCCTTGCCTGTCCTTTGTCTACCGCTACAAAACCCGCGACATCACCAAGAACCTGCCGCTGGCCGAAGGCGTGGCGAGCATTGCCGAGCTGCTGCCAGCGTCGTTCAAAAATGCGCATTTGTTGGCGTTGACCGACGAAGCCCAGCTCGAATACAGCAAAAAGGGCAAGTCATCGCTGTTCAAGAGCAAACCTCAACAATTGCGCGAAGTGCCATCGGCCGAGCACAACCGTGAAAAAAACCGTTTTCTTGACCTGAGCCGGCCGTTTCTCGCCGACCTGGGTGTGACCAACAAGCAGCATGAACTGATCCCGGCGATGTCGCGCAAGTGGAAGCAGATCAACAAGTTCATCGAAGTGTTCAGCCATGCGCTGACCTCGTCGCCCCTGGCGCTGGACAAACCAGTGCGCGTGGCAGACTTCGGATCGGGCAAGGGTTACCTGACCTTCGCCATCCACGACTATCTGCGCAACACCTTGAAGGCCCAAGGCGAGGTGACCGGTGTCGAACTGCGTGAAGACATGGTCACCCTGTGCAATACAGCGGCCGCCAAGCTTGAGCACCCCGGCCTGGTRTTCAAGTGCGGTGACGTGCGCAGCGTGGCGCCGAGCGAGCTGGACGTGATGATCGCCCTGCATGCCTGCGATATCGCCACTGACTATGCGATCCACACCGGCATCCGTTCCGGCGCGGCGATCATCATGTGCTCGCCGTGCTGCCACAAGCAGATCCGCCTGCAAATCCAGAGCCCGGTGCTGCTCAAGCCGATGCTGCAATACGGTCTGCACTTGGGCCAGCAGGCGGAAATGGTCACCGACAGTTTGCGCGCGTTGTTCCTTGAGGCCTGCGGCTACGAGACCAAAGTGTTCGAGTTCATCTCACTGGACCACACCAACAAGAACAAGATGATCCTGGCGGTCAAACGCGCCGAGCCGGTGGCCCCGGCCTTGTTGCTGGCGAAGATTCAGGAGCTGAAGGATTTCTATCACATCAGCGAGCATTGCCTGGAAACCTTGCTGCGCGCTGACGGCTATTTGTAAACATCACAATCCTGTAGGAGCCGGCTTGCCAGCGATAGCGATCTCGAGGACGCCATCGCCAGCAAGCCGGCTCCTACAGGGTCATGCAGTGGCAGTTCGCGCCGGGCGCACTGTCGTTTTGCGTCCGAGCATCACAGTGACAATAACGCCGCCAGCAAACAGCCAGGTAATCGGCTCCACATGTTCACCGAAAAACAGCGCGGAGAAGGCGATGGTGAAGAAAATCTGCAGCAACTGGATCTGACTGACCCGGGCAATGCCGCCCATGGCCAGCCCGGCGTACCACGCGAAGAAGCCGATGAACTGCGAAAATAGCGAAACATAACCGAAGGCCCACCAGGTCTTGGCGGAAACCTCGCCCTGATGCTGCAGCGCCAGATACACCACCGGGCCGATCAGCAGCGGCGTCGACAACACCAGCGCCCAGCAGATCACCTGCCAGCCACCCATCTCCCTGGCCAGTCGGCCTCCCTCGGCGTAGCCCAATCCGCCCACTGCAATGGCACCAAGCATCAGCAAATCTCCGGCCTGAATGCTGCCGGCACCGCTGATCAGTGCATAACCGAGCACCAACGCGCTGCCCAATGCCGCGCAGGCCCAGAAGGCTTTCGAAGGCCGCTCATGGGACAACCACGCGGCATACAGCGCCACGCACAGCGGCTGCAAACCGTTGACCAGCGCACCGTGGGACGCCGGCAAGGTTTGCATGGCCCAGGCCGACAATACCGGGAAGCCGAGAATCACCCCGGCCATCACCAGCGTCAGGCCTTTGACCTGCTTCCAGGTCGGCCATTTTTCCCGGTGCCACAGCAACAGCAACGCCGCAGGAACCGCCGCAAACAGTGCCCGGCCCAGGCCGTTGAGCAGCGGGTGGAGTTCCTGCACGACGATCCGCGTGAAGGGCAGGGTGAGGCTGAAGATCACAACGCCGAGCAGGCCCAGGGCCATGCCGGTGTTTTCGCGCGAGGACATGATGGCAACCAGAATCGTGGAAGGTGGGAGGTGGTGTTATCTAGCCATAAACCCGGTGTAAGCCGCTGTTACAGCTAGGTGCAGAGTTATCCGTACAGTTGCGAGCCTTCGGCAGCTCCTACAGTGGTCCTGTGCATTCGTAGTAGCCGGTTGTTACCCGCCCAGCCGGATAAGGACTACCTTGAATACTCCTGCAAGCCCACTTCCAGAGGAGTCCTCCCCATGGCTGCGAAAAAAATTCTGATGCTGGTCGGTGATTACGTCGAAGACTATGAAGTGATGGTGCCGTTCCAGGCGCTGCTGATGGTCGGCCACACGGTACACGCCGTTTGCCCGGACAAAGCCGCCGGCCAGACTGTGCGCACGGCGATCCATGACTTTGAAGGCGACCAGACCTACAGTGAAAAACCCGGTCACCTGTTTGCCCTGAACTTTGATTTCGCCAAGGTCAACGCCGTCGATTATGACGCCGTGCTGATTCCGGGCGGCCGTGCGCCGGAGTATCTGCGCCTGAACGAAAAAGTCCTGGAACTGGTGCGCGCATTCGACAAGGCCGGCAAACCTATCGCCGCCGTGTGCCATGGCGCGCAGTTGCTGGCGGCCGCGGGTGTTCTCGAAGGTCGCGAGTGCAGCGCTTATCCAGCCTGCGCCCCGGAAGTGCGCCTGGCGGGCGGTACGTATATCGACATTCCGGTGACGGACGGCCATGTTCAGGGCAATCTGGCCACGGCTCCGGCCTGGCCTGCGCACCCGAACTGGCTGGCCGGTTTCCTGGGGTTGCTGGGTACCAAAATCACGCTGTAACGAGGGATAGGTCCATGTGCGAGCTGTACGTCAAAGCCGACCCGATACTCTACGAATCGCGCTCCCGCTCGCTGCGCATCTGCGGGGTGGTCACCACCCTGCGGCTGGAGAATCAGTTTTGGGACATCCTCAGCGAAATCGCCGAAGTCGACGGCATGACCACCAACCAATTGATCGCCAAGCTGTATGAAGAGGTGATGGACTATCGCGGTGAGGTGGTCAATTTCGCTTCGTTCCTGCGGGTGAGTTGTACGCGCTACCTGAGCCAGCGGCGGACGTCGGCGCCGGAGTTGTCGGTGGTGCGGGCGACGGCGAAGTAGATAAATTTTTATCGTCTGTACCGGCCCCATCGCGAGCAAGCTCGCTCCCACAGGGATCACGCTGAACCTGTGGGAGCGAGCTTGCTCGCGATGGGGCCGGTACAGGCGACAGAAACACCAGGCTGGTCTTTACTGTGGAGCGCGCAACCTCTCAATCGCCAAGGAGAAAGAGCATGTCCGGATGGTATGAAGTGAGCAAAAGCAGCAATGGCCAGTTCAGGTTTGTCCTCAAGGCGGCCAACGCCGAGACCATTCTGACCAGCGAGCTGTACACCACCCACGCTGCCGCCGACAAAGGCATCGCCTCGGTCCAGGCCAACAGCCAGCTGGATGAACGTTACGAGAAGAAAACCACCAAGGATGGCCATCCGTATTTCAACCTCAAGGCGGGCAACCACGAGATCATCGGCAGCAGCGAGGCCTATTCCTCCGCTGCAGCCATGGAGAAAGGTATCGCCAGCGTGAAGGCCAACGGCTCGACCAAGGTGGTCAAGGACAAGACGTTGCCGGTGTTTTGAGTACAGCTTTCAAATCCAGCACAAATCCCTGTGGGGGAATGCATTCCAATGTAGGAGCGAGCCTGCTCGCGATAGCGGCAGCTGCGTCGCCGCTAAACCTCGACCGGAACCGCCAGCTTCGGACCACCCAGCCCATGGCTCTTCGAATCAAAAAACCTCAACTCCACACCCGTCCCCTCAAACACCTTCGCGTAATGCCGCTTCTGATGCTGGATGAACGGCTTGCTGCGCGGGTAAATCGAGATCGCCACCACCTGCGGTTTTGCCAGGCGCAAGGCGTGGATGATATGTCTGTCCTGCTCCCCCAACGCATGGCCGAAGATGCACAGTGCCTGGCCGTGACCGAGTAGTTGCTCGTAGCAGAACGACAGATAGTCCGAACTGCGGATGGTCTTGAGCTTGTCCGCGCTCGGCCCTTCGTTGACGAACAGCGGCACGTCGTCGAGGGTCTTGATCGTGTTGTTGATGGCGAAATTGCCCAGCAACGTGCCCTCGGTCGACATCAGCTTGCGCGCCGTGCCGTCCTGGTTGCGCACCAGGTGCAGGCCTCCGTGCAGGTACAGCAAACGGGTTTTGTCGGTGGCCGTGTCGCTCAGGTCGAAACCGGGTTCGCCTCCCTGGAACAGGTCGGTAATCGCCCCAGGTTGGTGTTGCACCGCCCAGTAGGAGAGCAAGTCGTAATTGGTGGTGAACACCGTGCGATAACTGGTCAGTTCCTGATTGATCGTCGCCAGCGTCGAAGGCACCACCAGCCGCCACGGGATATGTAGCGCATGCACGGTGTTGATCAGCGCTTCCTTGATCGCGTAATAGCGATTGCGTGGGGCGGCGGAGCTGACAGCCAGGGCCTTGTTAACCCGGCTGGTGGTTTTCAGTGCGCTCAATACCTGCTCGAAACTGCGGGTCTGCAGCGCATCGAACACGCTMAGCTCGGACGGGCTCAGGGGTTTTTCTTCAACGGTGCGGGCGTTTTCGAACAGCGACTCGTAGCCGAAATCGTCCCACACCGCGCGGCTGGCGCCGTTGCCCACCAGCAAGCCACTGAACGAAGCGGTGTTGCGCAAGACGTTCCAGTCTTCAAG
>NZ_JBFUIC010000256.1:0-6032 GCF_056402075.1 Pseudomonas sp. P4_C3 | reverse complement strand
ATCTTTTCACCTTGTTTTTTACAAGCAAGATCAAAAGATCGCAGCCTGCGGCAGCTCCTACAGGGCTCACCGAACTTTTTAGGACGTCACCATGACCTTCATCACCGAAATCAAAACCTTCGCAGCGTTAGGCAGCGGTGTCATCGGCAGCGGTTGGGTGTCCCGTGCCCTCGCCCATGGTCTGGATGTAGTGGCCTGGGACCCGGCCCCCGGCGCCGAAGCCGCCTTGCGCAAACGCGTCGCCAATGCCTGGGGCGCGCTGGAGAAACAAGGCCTGGCGCCGGGAGCATCGCAGGATCGCCTGCGCTTTGTCGCGACCATCGAAGAGTGCGTGCGCGATGCCGATTTCATCCAGGAGAGCGCCCCGGAGCGACTGGAGCTGAAACTGGACCTGCACAGCAAAATCAGCGCCGCAGCCAAGCCCAATGCCTTGATCGGTTCCAGCACCTCCGGCCTGCTGCCGAGCGAGTTCTACGAGAGTGCCACGCACCCTGAGCGTTGCGTGGTCGGTCACCCGTTCAACCCGGTTTACCTGCTGCCGTTGGTGGAAGTGGTCGGCGGCAAAAACACCGCCCCTGAAGCGGTGCAAGCCGCGATGAAAGTCTATGAATCCTTGGGGATGCGCCCGCTGCACGTGCGCAAGGAAGTACCGGGCTTCATCGCCGACCGTCTGCTCGAGGCGCTGTGGCGTGAGGCACTGCACCTGGTCAACGACGGTGTGGCGACTACCGGTGAAATCGACGATGCCATCCGCTTCGGCGCCGGTTTGCGCTGGTCGTTCATGGGCACGTTCCTGACTTACACCCTGGCCGGTGGCGATGCCGGCATGCGCCACTTCATGGCGCAGTTCGGCCCGGCGTTGCAATTGCCGTGGACCTACCTGCCGGCGCCGGAGCTGACCGACAAACTGATCGACGACGTGGTCGATGGCACCAGCGATCAACTGGGCAAACACAGCATTTCGGCGCTGGAGCGCTATCGTGATGACTGCCTGCTGGCGGTGCTGGAGGCGGTGAAGACCACCAAAGAGAAGCATGGGATGGCTTTCAGCGAATAAGCCCAGGCTGTGGGGCCAGCAGCACTGGCCCCATCGCGAGCAAGCTCGCTCCCACAGGGGATCTGCTGAGTGACATAGATTGTATTCACACTGCAAATCACTGTGGGAGCGAGCTTGCTCGCGATAGCGGCAGTCCAGTCACCACACAAATTGGATCAGAAACCATGCCCACCCTCACCACCTACCAAACCACCATCATCCCCGACTGGGTCGACTACAACGGCCACCTGCGCGACGCCTTCTACCTGCTGATTTTCAGCTACGCCACCGATGCGCTGATGGATCGCCTGGACCTGGACAGCAACAGCCGCGAGGCCAGCGGCAACTCGCTGTTCACCCTCGAACTGCACCTCAATTACCTGCACGAAGTGAAGCTCGACGCCCAGGTCGAAGTGCACACCCAAATCATTGCCCACGACAGCAAGCGCGTGCACCTCTATCACAGCCTGCATCTGGTCGGTGATGCCCAGGAACTTGCCGGCAACGAACAGATGCTGCTGCACGTGGATCTCGCCGGGCCGCGTTCGGCACCGTTCAGCGAACTGTCCTTGAGCCGGTTGCAAGCCATCGTCGCCGAACAGGCGGACCTGCCAACGCCCGAGTACATTGGCCGAGTGATCGCATTACCTCCAAAAAAATAACAAGGAGATCGCCATGAACACCGCCGCTGCATTTGCCGACTTTCGTACCTATCCGTTGATCAGCGCGCTGACTGGCGTGCAGACTCTGGCGGACCATGTTCTGGTGAAGTGGGCCGACAATCGCGTCAGCCCTTTCCACCATCAATGGCTGCGGGACAATTGCCCGTGCCCACAGTGCGTCTACACCGTGACCCGCGAGCAAGTGCTGGAAATCGTCGATGTCGCTCAAGACCTGATGCCTGACCAAGTGCACATCGACACCGAAGGTTGCCTGTCGGTGGACTGGCAGGATGGCCACTGCAGCCGTTTTGGTCCCGGCTGGCTGCGTGCCCATGCCTATGACGACGAATCCCGTGCCGAACGCCAGGCACGCAAGCCGAAAGCCTGGCTTTGGCACAGCGACTTGCAGTTGCCAGTGTTCGAATACCAGGCGCTGATGAACGACTCCGGCGCCTTGTTGCAATGGTTGTTGGCGGTGCGCGATGTCGGGCTTACCCAGGTCCGTGGYGTACCSACCGAGCCCGGCTCGTTGAAGYTGATYGCCCAACGCATTTCCTTCATCCGCGAGAGCAATTTCGGCGTGCTGTTCAACGTGCAATCCAAGGCCGACGCCGACAGCAACGCCTATACCGCGTTCAACCTGCCGCTGCACAGCGATTTGCCGACCCGGGAGTTGCAACCGGGGCTGCAATTTTTGCATTGCCTGGTCAATGACGCCGAGGGTGGCGAGAGCATTTTTGTCGACGGTTTTGCCATCGCCGACGCCTTGCGCAGGGAAGACCCCGAATCCTTCAAAAGCCTCTGCGAAATCCCCGTAGAGTTTCGCAACAAGGACCGCCACAGCGACTACCGCTGTCTCGCGCCGATCATTGCCCTGGATGCGTTGGGGCAGGTGTCGGAAATCCGCATGGCGAACTTTCTGCGCGGACCGTTCGATGCGTCGGTGGAACAGATGCCCAGGCTCTATCGCGCCTACCGGCGCTTTATCGCGATGACCCGCGAGCCTCGATTCAGGTTGATGCAGCGGCTCAATCCCGGGGAGCTGTGGTGCTTCGACAACCGCCGCACCCTGCATGCCCGCAACGCCTTCGACCCGGCCACCGGGGCGCGGCATTTCCAGGGTTGCTATGTTGACCGGGATGAGTTGTTGTCGCGGATTCTGGTGTTGCAGCGTTAAATCACTAAAAGATCGCAGCCTTCGGCAGCTCCTACAGTTGAAACACGATCTCTGTAGGAGCTGCCGAAGGCTGCGATCTTTTGCTTTTCAACCGACCAAAAAAAGCCCCGATCAAGCCGTGACAGGATCGAGGCAGAGGGTACTGTTGAGGAGCTGCCGTGCGAGGGTGACCAAACCTTCGTGAAGCGAGCTGAGTCCAGTGTGCCCCCTCCCTTGGCCGGTAAGTTGCCCGAAAACGACCTGTTCATAGCCAATGCTGCCATTGCGACAATTCGCCCTTGCCGACACCCGGCACCCCCACCAGAATCGAACCACGACACCGTTCCCTGAAGAAGGATTGCGTCATGATGCACGCCGATTTGATAGACCAGGAAGACCTGTTGGGCCAGCTCAAGTCATTGGGGTTCAACGTGCCCAGTGGAGCCACCGCCGAGCAGGCTTGCGAGTGCGTGGTAAGGGGCTTGGACGATGCTCGGGCGTATGAACTTCGCAAGATGGTCAAGGAAATGTACACCAGCAGCGCGACGATCCTGCCGGCAGTGCGCCAGGCCATCGACAAACAATTGCTGCCGGCGTTGTCGGAGTACCAGCAAAGCCATCGCGGCTGACAGAAAATCAAAAGATCGTCCGAAGGCTCGGGCCGCGTTCGGACGATCTTTTAATGACGCCTCGGTTTAGAGCCTTACACTGGCAAACGTCGACTCATTGCGCGCCTGGCTCAGCGCCGACAACGGCCCGGACAACGGCGACAGCACCAGCGCTTGCGGCAGCGGCATCATCGCCACTTGCTGGGTAGTGTTGGACCCTACGCGCTCGTCACGCGGCGGAATGCCGAAGTATTCGCGGTAGCACTTGGAGAAGTGCGGCGTGGATACGAAACCGCATACCGACGCCACTTCGATGATCGACATCGGCGTTTGCTTGAGCAGCTGGCGCGCGCGGATCAGGCGCAGTTTCAGGTAGTAACGCGACGGCGAACAGTGCAGGTATTTCTGGAACAGGCGTTCGAGCTGACGACGGGACACCGCGACATACACCGCCAGTTCGTCCAGGTCGATCGGCTCTTCGAGGTTGGCTTCCATCAACGCGACGATTTCCTGCAACTTCGGCTGGTTGGTGCCGAGCATGTGCTTGAGCGGCACACGCTGGTGATCCTGTTCGTTGCGGATACGCTCGTAGACGAACATTTCCGAAATGGCCGCCGACAGCTCACGACCGTGATCGCGGCTGATCAGGTGCAGCATCATGTCCAGCGGCGCGGTACCGCCGGAGCTGGTGAAACGGTTACGGTCGAGGGTGAACAAGCGAGTGCTCATCGCTACACGCGGGAAAGCTTCCTGCATCGCCGCCAGACATYCCCAGTGCACGCTGCAATCAAACCCGTCGAGCAGGCCGGCGCAGGCCAGGGCCCAACTGCCGGTGCACACCGCGCCGAGGCGGCGGGACTGGCGGGCCTGGCTTTGCAGCCATGACACGTGTTCGCGGGTAACAGTGCGCTGGATGCCAATACCGCCGCACACGATGACGGTGTCCATTGGCGGGGCTTTGTGCATGGAAGCGTCGGGGGTGATCTGCAGGCCGTCACTGGCCCAGACCTGGCCGCCATCGACGGTGAGGGTGGTCCAGCGATACAGCTCGCGACCGGACAACTGGTTGGCCATGCGCAGGGGTTCCACTGCGGAGGCCAGAGAAATCAGCGTGAAATTGTCCAGCAGCAGAAAGCCGATGGATTGAGGCGCACGGTTCTGGGGTTGGGCCCCGGAGTTGAACGTCGTCATCGCGGTATCTCCTCACACAAAGCGGGTGATGGCCTCAGGCGGAGGCTCTTTTTATTGCCATCGTTCTCGCGTGGGAGACGGGCTTTGTAATGACAGAGCAATTGCCATGCCTAAATTTGAATGCGCGTTCAATAACTCCTAAAAACGACGTCGGAATGTGTCTATATATGTCTTGCAAGGCAGGGGGATTTAAATGGCCATCAGGACTGGCAAGCGCCCCGGCCCACAAGCTGTGAGCAATTCGGTAGCACTTGTGGGAACGGCGTTGCGCCGCGTCGGTAAGGAGTGTCACCGCAGGCACGGGTGACGGGCGGTCGAAGGCTGGTTGGCTCTCGACCAGTGGCAAGGCGATTTATCTGAGAGCGACGCGCTAAAAGGTGGCGCGTTTTCGAGCAGGTGTTCACTTAGCGCGCAGTTTTGACTGGTCTGGCGCTATCGCGAGCAAGCTCGCTCCCACAGGGATTGAGGTGAACACAATTTTTGTGACCGCCGCAAAACCTGTGGGAGCGAGCTTGCTCGCGATGAAGGCGACTCGGTCTCAGCACTCCACCGCGCTAACCGCCAAGCCACCCCGCGATGTCTCTTTATATTTGTCATGCATGTCGGCACCGGTATCGCGCATGGTGCGGATCACCCGATCCAGCGAAATAAAGTGCTGGCCATCACCGCGCAATGCCATTTGCGCGGCATTGATCGCTTTTACCGCGGCAATCGCATTGCGCTCGATGCACGGCACCTGGACCAGTCCACCCACCGGGTCGCAGGTCAGGCCGAGGTTGTGTTCCAGACCGATCTCCGCCGCGTTGCACAATTGCTCTGGCGTGGCGCCAAGGATTTCCGCCAGTCCGGCCGCCGCCATGGCGCAGGCCGAACCGACTTCGCCCTGGCAGCCGACTTCGGCACCGGAGATCGAGGCGTTCTTCTTGCACAGGATTCCCACCGCCGCCGCGCCGAGGAAGTAATCGACGACATTGGCGTCGGTCACCGCTTCGCTGAATTTCATGAAGTAGTGCAGCACTGCCGGAATGATCCCCGCGGCGCCGTTGGTCGGTGCCGTAACCATGCGCCCGCCGGCGGCGTTTTCTTCGTTGACCGCCAGGGCGAACAGGTTGACCCACTCCATGGCACTCAAGGTCGAGCCGATCACATTGGGTTTGTTCAATTCCTGCAAGCTGCGGTGCAGCTTGGCCGCACGACGGCGCACGTTCAGGCCGCCGGGCAGGATGCCTTCGTGTTTGAGGCCCTGTTCAACGCAATCCTGCATGGCGCGCCAGAGCTTCATCAGGCCGCTGCGGATTTCGTCCTCGCTGCGCCACACCCTCTCGTTAGCCATCATTAATTCAGCCACGCGCAGGTTATGTTTTTTACACAGTTCCAGC
>NZ_JBFUIC010000255.1:0-6104 GCF_056402075.1 Pseudomonas sp. P4_C3 | reverse complement strand
CTACAGAACGTTGCGCAACAGCGTGCCGCAAGCGGCCCAGACACCGACACTCGGCAGGTTGATGATCGCAAAGACAGCCGCGATCACGATCACATTGGTGAAGTAACCCTGCATCGGTGTGTAGGTGCTGATGGCGCCAATGGCCATGATCCAGGCTTTGGGATTGACCCACTGGAACGCGGCGGCACCCAGATAGCTGATCGGTTTCGCCTCGCCCTGCTGACTCTCCGACATGGGCCCCGAATGGGCGATTTTCCACGCCAGATACAGCAAATACGCCGCCCCCGCATAACGCAGCACGGTGTAGAGCAAAGGGTAAGTCTGGAACACCGCGCCAAGGCCAAAACCGACCGCCACCACGAGTACAAAGAAGCCACAAGTGATGCCGAGCATGTGCGGAATCGTGCGGTTGAAGCCGAAGTTCACCCCGGATGCCAGCAACATGGTGTTGTTCGGGCCGGGTGTGATCGAGGTGACGAGGGCAAACAGGGCGAAGCCCAGCAGCAGGTCGAGAGAGAGCGTCATGGGTGGCAGTCCGTCAGGGGCGTTCAGGTGTTGACCCTATCGCACACCCTGGACAAAACCCATGGACAGTTACGCGAAACTTGGAGCAGTACAGTTTCGCCTCAGCTTGGACGACCGTGRAGCTGTACAGATCGCCCGGCGTTCATTTCACCCTGGTTGTCGAAGTTGAACGACTTTTGCGGCTGGCCGAGCAGTTCGGCTTTTTTCGCGTGGTATTCGTCGAAGGACAGTCCACGGCGGTTCAGCGCTTCCAGCGCCAGTTCCTTGCTTTCTTCAGCCGTGTAAGGGCGAAGCTCGGGGGAGACATGGCTGGCACATCCGGCGAGTACGGAGACGGCGAGCATCAGCATCGTAGCGATCATCGGTTTCATTTCTGGCGTCCTGGCGACTGGGTTCGAGGCAATGAACACAGGCTACCCGCGCCTCCCGGGCAGCAGAAATCAACGCTTTCAATAGTGGCTATCAAGAAATGGCGATCATTGTCGATGCGCTGGGAGAACGCGGGCCGGGGGCGCATTGGCTGGACCCGACTTGATGGCACTTGTATGGCGCTGCTGCTCGTCGGGCAATCGGTGAGGCGAAAGAGGCTGGCCTATATTTATTCGGTCGTACAACGGCACAGGCACTTTCCATTCACACTACAAGAACAGGGAGATCCATCATGAGCGTCAAACCCATTCCAGAGGGGTATCACAGCATCACCCCCTACCTGGGCATCAACAAAGCCGCCGAAGCCATCGCTTTCTACAAAAAAGCCTTCGGCGCCATTGAAGTCATGCGCCTGAACATGCCCGATGGCGGTGTCGGCCACGCCGAACTGCGCATCGGCGATTGCCCGATCATGYTRGGCACACCGTGCGATCAAGGGCCGCTGAGCAACCCGGACAATTCGCCGTCGGTGGGTCTGCATTTGTACGTGACGGATGTCGACAAGTCCTACAAACAGGCGATCGATGCCGGCGCAACCGTTGTATCGGAGGTCAAGGATCAGTTTTACGGCGACCGTTCAGGGACCTTGAAAGATCCCTACGGGCACCTGTGGTTCCTGGCCACGCACAAGGAAGACCTGACCCAGGAGCAGATCGAGCAACGGGCGAAGGAGATGTTTGCCCAGGGTTGAAATCCCTGGTGCTGGAGCGGGCCTCTTCGCGAGCAGGCTCGCTCCCACAGGGGCCCCGCCTTCAACAGCACCGCCGACTTGCTGATCACTTGCGCAAGCATGCCCGCCCCTGACCTGTCGGCAATGCGAAACATTTTCTTTCATTTCCCCTTTCGGGATTTCCCCTGCTCATCCGTCCTACCTAGATGCAGTCCTGTCGCGTAGGCAAAAACCACGACTGGACTTTCAGGGCGCTCATCCCTGCGAAGCCCGCAGCCGAGTAGCCTCTCATCCAGGCAAGACCTCCAACATGTCAAAGAAGTCCCGTTCAAAAATCTGGTTCCTGGTCCATAGCTGGCTGGCGCTGCCAATCTGGTTTTTCGTGCTGATCGTCTGTGTGACCGGAACCCTGGCCGTCATCAGCCAGGAAATCGTCTGGCTGGCCAACCCGCCAATGCGCGCCAGCCAGCCCTCGGACGATGCTCCGCTGCTCAGCTATCAGCAGGTCATCGAGGCCATCAACAGGGCCGAACCGCAGACCGTGGTGCAGAGCATCAGCCGCCCCGACGAATCGCACTTCGCCCTGGATGTCGAAGTCAGCTACCCCGACGGGCGCTCGGTGGTGATTTATGTCAATCCGTACAGCGGCGTGATCCAGGGTGTCGCGCCGCAATTCAACTTCCGCGCCTTCACCCGCGCCCTGCACGCTTGGTGGCTGGTGCCTTTTACCAATGGCTATAGCTGGGGCTGGTACCTGGTRTCGTTTCTCGGCTTGCCATTGCTGGCGTCTCTGGTCACCGGGCTGGTGGTCTACAAACGCTTCTRGAATGGTTTTTTCCGCCCGACCCTGCGCATTCGCCACGGCGCGCGGATTTTCTGGGGCGACTTTCATCGCTTGAGCGGCATCTGGTCGATCTGGTTCATCGCGGTGATTTCCATCACCGGCACCTGGTTCCTGATCCAGGCACTGCTGTCCGATAACCAGATTTCCATTTCCACGGAAAAGATTATCCCGGCGATGTCCCGCGAAGCGGTGCCGCTGTCAGCCGATGGCTCACCCCCGCCGCGTATCGACCTTGATCGTGCGATTGAAATCGCCACGCAGGAAATCTCCGGACTGGAGGCCAGTTTCGTCAGCCTGCCGGGCAATGCCTACAGCCATCTGGATGTCGGTGGACGCGGTTGGTATCCGTTGATGTTCCAGACCGCGACCCTCAACCCGTACAACGGCGAAGTCGCCGCCTCGCGCCTGATTTCCGACCGTTCGACCCTGGAGTTCGTCACCGAGTCCATGCGCCCGCTGCACACCGGTGATTTCGGCGGACTGTGGATCAAGCTGATCTGGGCGTTCTTCGGCCTGCTGCTGAGCATGATGGTGCTCAGCGGTTTGCTGATCTGGACCAAGCGCACGGCACTGGCCACGGCCAATGCCTTCAAGCGCAGCAACAAGAAACCGCGTGGTTCCACTGCGCAACCGGTCACGAACAATGAACCGTCGGAGATCAACCTGTGAGCAAAGTCACTGCGGCCTCACAACCCTCGCGCCTGAGCATGTTCTGGCACAAATGGCGCTTTCACCTGAATGTCCTGTTGCTGCTGATTCCCTTGGGCTTCATGCCCAAGTATTTCGCCGACGAGTCGCTGATGCGGGGCGACAGTGGCCTGGGCGAACGGGAAGTCGGCGAAGTCCAGGTCGGTCCCTGGAGCCTGCGCCTGGCGGAGTTGCGTAACGCCGCACCCATGCTCGATGACCCGGCCGGTTACATGAAGGGCTTCAACGCCGCGCTGTGCGAAGCCTGTATCGGACGGGTCAAGGCCACTTACCTGCGCATCGGCAAGCCCCGCAGTCTGCGCGCCGCCGGGGTGATTTTCTTCGGCACACCATACCGCATGGGCGCTTCACTGCCCGTCCCGGAAAAGACCACGGCCGACGCCGAACTGTGGATCACMATGGAAGGCTGGGACGGCGCCATGCATCAGGCATCCATTCCTTTGAGCCAGGCCTCCCCCGCCACCATCGCCTGGTTGAACAAACAAGGAGGCAAACCATGATCAACCCTCTTCGCTCGCTCAACGCCCTGTTGCTGTTGCTCTGCGCCGGTTTCAGCGCCAGCGCCCTGGCCCACAACCCGATATGCGAATGCAAGGCCATCGACGCGGAGCAGATCAAGTGCACCGGCGGTTTTTCCGACGGCAGCGGCGCTCCGGGCGTGACTCTCGATGTGATCGGCTATGACGAAACCATTCTGGTGCCGGGCAAGCTCGGGCCTGATTCGACCCTGACCTTCAAGAAGCCCGGCGCCGAGTTCTATGTGTTGTTTGACGCCGGCCCCGGTCACGTCGTGGAAATCGACCAAGCGGACATCGAGGCACCATGAGCACTCCAACGACCCAAGTCGTGCGCCCGGCCGGGGCCGGTCACGAAACCCTCTACGTTCTGCTGCTGTGCCTGATGATTTTGGCGGTGGCCGGCTCGGTGGTGCTCTGGCGTGGTGAACCCCATGAGGTGAGCAACGTCGGCAGCCATCAACTGGATGCGCGCCGTGACCTCAGTGCATCCGAACAAGGTATCTACGCCGATTTGCGGGTGACGCTGGACGAGATCCACCTGCTGCGCCAGGAACAGCAAACGTCGCCGACTCCCGAGGCTCTCGCCGAGGAAGGTTTTGCGCCATTTGCCCAGATTCGTTGAATTGATAAAGCGTCTTGGCGGGCGTCGCCGACTGCTGTTCGATAAGGCTGGTAGCGACTGACATCTCTCGCCCCCTCAATAAGGTTTTCCTGTTCTGGAAACGCATCAGCGCTTGAGGGATTTAGGCGGTAACACGGAAACCTCTGTAGGAGCGAGCTCTGCTCGCGATGGACTCAAGAACACCGCGTGCATTCAGAAAGCACGCGTTATCGTTATCGACCATCGCGAGCGAGCTCGCTCCTACAGTGGTATGTGGTGTTTTTCAGACGGGTTGCAGCGGCATCGTCAGCTCAACCCGCAAGCCGTCCGGCCGGCTATCGAAATGCAACGTGCAACCGCAACGCTGGACGATGGCCTGGACAATCGCCAGCCCCAGACCACAACCGGTGCTCTGGCCGTTGCGCCAGAAACGCTGGGTCAGGTGTTGCAGGTCTTCTTCGGCAATCCCCGGCCCATGGTCGCGCACCAAGAACTGCACACGATTGCCGGTGGTTTCCAGGCTCAACTCCACCGCTTTGTCGGCGGGGGTATGGCGCAGTGCGTTGTCGAGCAGGTTGCGCAGCGCGGCAATCGACAGCACGGCGGGCATTTGTACCGGCGCGGCGGAAACCTTGCCCGGTGCCTGAAACCTGATGCGCTGGCGATCGCCGCTTGCAGCGTCCTGGATCGCCAGTTTCGCCACTTGCTCGGCGTTGCATTGCACACCGTCGTCAAACGACAGACTGCCCTCGACGCGCGCCAGCAACAGCAATTGTTCGAGGGTCCGGTGCATGCGGTCGGCGCCCTCTTCGGCCCGGGCCAGGGACTGATCCCGGGCGCTGCCGTCAGTCATCCGCGCCACTTGCAGGTGAGTCTTGATCGCGGTCAGCGGGCTGCGCAGTTCGTGGGCCGCGTCTCCGGTCAGGCGACGTTCGCGCTCGATGGTCTTGCCGATGCGCTGGAGCAACTGGTTCTGGGTTTCCAGCAAGGGTTGCAGCTCGCTGGGTAGCGGCTGGATCTGCAAGGGTTCGAGGGAGTCGGCACTGCGGCGCATCAAGGCGTCGCGCATGCGGTTGAGCGGCGCCAGCCCCTGGCCGATGCCCAGCCAGAGCAAACACAGGCAACCGAGTAGCGCCACGCCCACCGGCACCGAAGCGGCCAGCAGGATCGACATGTTCAACGCCTCGCGCTCGATCTGCCGGTCGGCGGTGGTGATGCGCAGATCGCCCCGGGCCAAGGTGAAGCTGCGCCATGGCGCGCCGTCGATCATCTGATCGTGAAAACCGAGTTTCTCGGCCTCCAGGGCCTGCTGCGGATCGGTGTGACTACGGGCGAGGATTTCACCGCGCAATGAGCTGACCTGGCACGCCATGCCACCCGGAATGTTCAGTTGTTCGGCGCTGAAATGGGTGCCCTCACCCTTGCTCGGCACAGGCGGCAGTTGCTCCATCAGGCCGGCGACCATGCGTGCCGACGCCACCAGGCGCTGGTCGAGGGAAAACATCATTTGATTGCGCAGATCACTGAGCATCCAGGCCGCGGCCAGGGCCCAGATCAAGGCAAATGCGGCGCCGAGCGTCAGGCTCAGGCGCAAACGCAGACTCATCACTTTGATTCTTCTCCGCCATCAGCCGGCCCCAGGCGATAGCCCAGGCCGCGCACGGTCTCGACAATGCCGTTGCCGAGTTTACGCCGCAGGTGATGGATATGGACGTTGAGGGCGTTGCTTTCCAGTTCGTCGTTGAAGCCATAGACGCTGTCCTTGAGTTGCTCGGTGGACAGCACCCGCCCACGGTTGTGCAACAAGGC
>NZ_JBFUIC010000254.1:0-6149 GCF_056402075.1 Pseudomonas sp. P4_C3 | reverse complement strand
AGCTCGCTCCTACAGGCTTTTCCAAGTGACCCGCCGTCAGGGCGGAACCCTAAGTGGCCGTTACCGCAGCAATGAATATGTACACCAGGAAGAAAATGCTCGGCCGTCAGTTGCCATCGCTGGCAAGTCGGATCGCCGCACCGCAGCTTCTATAGGTATCGATGTTCCCCGGGATTCCGTGAAGAACCTTTTTAATGTCTGCTTTTCAGTCCAGGCGTTCCGGGTAAGTCACCACTAGATACGCCACCGCCTCACTGTCGGCCGGGTTGCGGTAGCGGTGGGGCTGGTCCGCATAGAACAGGATCGAGTCGCCGGTGGAGAGCAGGTAGCGCTCGTCGTTGACGCTGATCTCCAGCACACCCTGAGCCACCACCAGGTTTTCCTGCACGCCCGGGCCATGCCCTTCGGACTGATCCACTCCCAACGGGCTCAGGCGCAGTTCGTAAAACTCCGATTGGCGCGCCACGTCGAACGGAAACAGCGCGCGGCTGACAAAGGCGCCGCTGGCACTGACCAGGCGTTTGCTCTGGCTGGCCGCCAGCACCGCCACCCCTTCGAAGGCCCGATGCTCCAGAAAGGCGGCCACCGACACCTTCAAGCCCTTGGCGATTTTGCACAGCACCTTGATGGACGGCACGCTGCGCCCGGACTCGATCTGCGCCAGCATCGCCCGGCTCACACCACACTGCCGGGCCAGGGCGTCAAGGGAAAGATGACGCTTGCCCCGCAGGCGTTGCAAGTTCTGTGCGACCCGTTCGCAGATCGGGTCTTCTTCCAACGGCTCCTGGTTGTTCAAATTCAGCACGGGTTCGTCGGCGCTCGCCAGAAAGCGCGAGGGTTCTTGCGCATTCACGCGTGACGCGTCTCGCTGGCTTTAGCGGCTTGCACCCACTGAGCGGCCTGCAAACCTGCATTGCGTGCGTACATTTCCCACATGGCCCGCGCCCGTTGCTGAGCCTGTTTGCGTTTGCGGTAGCTGGCGAAGTCGATGACGTTGGCTGTCGGATTCATGGGGCACTTCACTGTGAAGGTAAATGACGGGATGAACTGAAGAGTACCCGGATAGTTATATAACTATAAATACTGATTTTTTATTTATTAATTCTTTTTGGTTATTTTAAATTCAAGCAATTGGACCGAGGTCTGACCCAAGGGACGGAACGGAGCAGCTTAAGCTAATTCCAAAAAGATATTTGTTTGTGCTTTTTAAGATCTATTAGCTTTATAGACCTTAGAAAGTGTGCCGGGAGCTCCTGTGACTATCATTCAATCCTCTTTTGCGACTGCCCGGCCCGAGTCTGCTCCACGACTTCCGAAACCCTGCGACGATCAAGCCAATGAGGATGATGTTGTCCTCGAGCTGCGAAACGTCACCAAAGCTTATCTGCGAAAAAAAGGTTCTTCTGCGCCACCGGCAGTGAGCAATGTCAGCTTGAAGGTGCGTCGGGGCGAGGTCTTGTGCTTGATGGGGACGTCTGGAAGCGGCAAGTCGACGTTGTTGCGTCACATCAACCGCTTGATCGAACCCACGAGTGGTGAAGTCTTGATCGAAGGTCAAGCGATCAGCGGGTTGAGCCACAAGGCTTTACGTGATTTGAGGTCGCGACGCATCGGTATGGTGTTTCAGCATTTTGGTTTGTTACCTCACCGCACAGTGCTGGATAACGTCGCGCTTCCATTGGAGTTGCGCGGCGAACGTGAGTCGATTCGTCACGCGGCAGCCTCCCTGCAGTTGCAGGCGGTAGGGCTGGAAGGTTGGGGTGAGCATTATCCGCATGAGCTCTCCGGCGGCATGCAGCAACGTGTCGGCCTGGCACGGGCCTTGGTGACGGAGCCTGAAATTCTGCTGATGGACGAGCCTTTCAGTGCTCTGGACCCAACCATCCGCCGTGATCTGCAAAGCCATTTCCTTGCACTGGCCCGCGAGCGCGGCATCAGCACCTTGCTAGTCACGCATGATCCGGCCGAAGCCATACGCCTGGCAGACCGAATAGCTGTGCTGCGCCATGGCCGTCTGGTGCAGTTGGGCACTCCAGAACAGTTGCTTGAACATCCCGCTGACGCCGAAGTCGCGGACTTTTTTCGGGATTGCACATCCACACCATCCCCTCTGTACAGCGTGGACAGCGTTAGCTTCAAGGCTCCAGAAAGTGAACTGCGCGAGCAGTCCGCTTCCCCTGGCTTGCGTGGGTGGCAAACTCTTTTGCTGGGGCCGGCGGCCCTGGCGGCGCGGGGTAAGGGCGGATTGTTCTGGCTTACGTTTGCCAGCGAACTCGCGGCATTGGCCGTCCTGGGTCAAGGCATTGCCAATTCATCGTTGTTTGCGGTGCTGGCGGCAGTCGCCGTGTTCGCTGCCAGCCGCTTCACTGCGTTCTCGCTGAGCCGCGCGCCCGTGCGACGAAACGCATCGGGTTGGGTTCTGCCCTTGGTGGTACTGCTGGTCAGTCAGGCCTTGGTGGTCTGGCGAGTCATTACGCCTGACACGACGAATGCGGTGCTGCAGTTCCCGGCCAATCGCCAGGCGCTACTGCTGGCAGCGCAGAGCATTGACGAATTTATCGGTTGGTCTCAGGTCACGTTCGAGGGGGCGTTTATCGGCGTGATCGTTGCCGTTCGCACCGTCATCGAAGGGATTGAAAACCTGCTGGGCTGGCTGCCCTGGACGGTGTCGGCGCTGGCGCTGGTGTTACTGGCCTGGCGTTCGGCTGGCGTCGCGTTGGCGCTGACCAGCAGCGCGGCGTTGTTGTACATCGGCCTGTTCGGCTTCTGGGAGCGAACCATCGCTACGCTGGCGCTGGTCGGTTCGTCGGTACTGATTGCGCTGGTCATCGGTGTGCCCACCGGCATTCTGCTGGCGAAGCGGGCGCTGGTACGACGGCTGCTCACACCTTTGCTGGATGTCATGCAGACGCTGCCAACCTTTGTCTACCTGATTCCTGCCGTGGCGTTCTTCTCGGTGGGCAAGACCCCGGCCGTGATCGCGACGGTGATTTTCGCGCTGGCGCCGATGATCCGTTTGACCTCGTTGGGTATTCAGGAAGTACCGAAGGACGCTGTCGAGGCCGCCGTCGCGCACGGCGCCAGCCCTTGGCAAACCCTGATCAAGGTGCAGCTGCCGCTCGCTCGCCGCTCGCTGTTGCTGGGGATTAACCAGACGATCGTCATGAGCCTGTCGATGGTGGTTGTGGCCGCGCTGATCGGCGCCGGCGGACTGGGTTATGACGTGATGACAGCACTGCGCAATATCAAGGGTGGCGAGGGCATGCTCGCCGGCGTGGCGATTGTCCTGTGCGCGCTGATCCCTGACCGAATCATTCAATCGAGCTTGCGCAAGCAAGATCACCTGCACAACTAACGTGAGACTTGTCATGAAGACACACTTATCGCGCACTGTGGGCGCAGCCGCGCTGCTGGCCTCCCTGATTCTCCCGGCAACCGTGTTGGCCAAGGACAAGATCGTCATTGGCGAGCAGAACTGGACAGGTGCAATCGCCATTCAGAGCATCCTCGCAGAGGTGATCAAAACCCGACTGGACGGCGATGTATCGTACCTGGCCGGGGATGTCGCGGTGCTGTTCAGTGCCGCCGCGAAAGGCGACGGCTCGGTTGATGTGTTGACCGACATCTGGCTGCCCAACCAGTCGGCTGCCTGGGCCAGGTACGTCACGGGCGGCCCCCGTTCACTGGTGCCAAACGTCAAGCCTTATGCGGGCGAACAAGGGTTCTATATCCCCGGGTATTTGCAGGACAAATACGGCGTTAAATCCATCTACGACCTGAAAAAGCCCGAAGTGGCCAAGCTGTTTGAGCCACTGGGTGGCGGCAAGGCTGAGTTGCTGGTGGGGCCGGCGGGCTGGGAGTCGACTTACATTGGCCAGATCAAGGCCAAGGATTACGGGTTTGCCGATAAATTCGAGTCGGTGTCCACGGAAGCTTCGGTGACCTATGCCAAGCTGGCCTCGGCCTACAAGGCGCAACGTGGCGTGGTGTTTTATGCCTACACCCCGGACTGGATCTTCTCGGCCTATGACCYGCGTCGCCTGGAAGAGCCCGCATTCGACGGCTACGCCCAGGACAACAAAAAAGGTGACCCGCTTTACAAGGTCGATGGCTGCTGGAAATTCATCAGCCCGACGGTCGATCCCGACTGGCTGAACAAAAGTCAGATTACCTGTGCCTTCCCGGATGCCAAGGTTCATGTCCTGGCGTCCGCAGCCTTGCAGACACGCGCCCCGAAAATTGCCGAGTTCCTGAAGAATGTCGCCATCGACCCGGCGCAGCTCAATGAGCTGATCCTGAAGATCGAAAAGGAAAAACTGCCGGCTGACGTCGCGGCCAAAGAGTGGGTTCAGGCGAACACCGCCAAGGTTGATCAATGGCTGTCCGCGTCGGCGCCTAAAGTGAGTGCAAGCCAATGAGTCAAGTCTCTTTGCGTTTACTCGATGGCGGTATGGGGCGCGAGCTGAAACGTATCGGGGCGCCGTTTCGTCAGCCTGAATGGTCAGCGCTCGCACTGATCGAGGCACCCGAGTTTGTGCTTCGGGCTCATAGGGCGTTCGTGGATGCCGSTGCCCGGATAATCACCACCAACAGCTACGCGGTTGTGCCTTTTCATATAGGTGAAGAGCGCTTTGCCGCGAAGGGGCGAGTGCTGGCTGAACGGGCTGGGCGGCTCGCTCGTCAGGCGGCGTCTGAGAGTGCCGAGCCGGTGACCGTGGCCGGCTCGTTACCGCCGGCTCTCGGATCCTATCGGCCGGACCTGTTCGATCATCAACGTTCTGTCACGATCCATCGAGAGCTTATTGTTGGGTTGCGGGCGCATGTCGATGTCTGGTTAGCGGAAACTCAGAGTTCTACGGCTGAAGTCAGGGCGGTAGCGGAGGCGCTGGGCGCAGAGCTCAAACCGCTGTGGGTGTCGTTTACGCTTCTGGATGAGGTCAATGAGTCACCGCAACTGCGTTCCACTGAGCCAGTCGGCGAGGCGGTACGCGTGGCGGCCGAGTTGGGTGCGAGAGTCGTGCTGTTCAATTGCAGTCAGCCGGAAGTAATGGCAGCGGCACTGGCCGAAGCCCGAGATGTTCTTGATAGCCTCGACCAGAGCATTGAGCTAGGGGTTTACGCCAACGCATTTCCTCCCGTCAGCACAGAGGCCAAAGCCAATAGTACGTTGCTGGAGATTCGTAGCGATCTGGATCCCGAGTCATACTTGCGTTGGTCCAGATCCTGGGTAGCGGCTGGCGCCAGTATTGTTGGAGGATGCTGTGGCATCGGCCCAGAGCACATCGCGCAGTTGCACCTGCACTTGTTGGCGGACAGTGGGGGCGCTGGAACATGAGCGATCTTCAACAGGAAACACTGGTTGAGCAGGCGACTTTTGGTGCCGGCTGTTTTTGGGGCGCTGAGGCGTCATTCAGGACATTGCCGGACGTGCTCGGAGCTGATGGTGATGGCGATGGCGATGGCGATGGCGATGGCGCTGGGGACATGCCAGCCTCGCGTAGTCATCGTTTGGGAAGGGTTGGTATTCGTCAAATTTGATATTCTTTTAATGAATAAATAAATCGTTATTTATTCTTTTTAATATCAAGGCAAGAGGTGCACTTTGACGGCATGCACATGAGTGCTGATTTGCCCACTCTCAGACAGGTAGCCCACATGACCATCAAAGCCATCAACGTTCGGAACCAATTCAAGGGCGTTATCAAGGAGATTGTGGAAGGTGAAGTAGTTTCTGAAATCGATGTGCAAACCGCGTCCGGCATTGTCACCTCGGTGATTACCACCCGTTCAGTGCGTGATCTCGAACTGAAAATCGGCAGCGAGGTCATTGCCTTCGTCAAATCCACAGAAGTCTCGATCGCCAAGCTCTGAGATTATCGGACTCAGGCTTGAGTAAAAAAAACGCGGCCCCGGCCGCTTTTTTATCGTTCTTGTTTCTTGAATCTTGCAATGACTTTGAGGATTTCATGGCAACTCCCTTCAAGCGTTCAGCGTTGACAGTGTTGGCGGCCTCACTGACTGCGGCGGGTATGTTACTGAGCTCCGGCGTTCACGCCGAAGGCAAAATCAGCATTGCCCAGCAATTTGGTATCGGTTACCTGATATTGGATGTGGTACGGGATCAGCAGCTCATCGAGAAGCATAAGCAT
>NZ_JBFUIC010000253.1:0-6201 GCF_056402075.1 Pseudomonas sp. P4_C3 | reverse complement strand
CCCAAGGCCTTGCTCGGATTCGGTAATTTCACATATTGATCACCGCGAAGCGCAGCCAGGGGCCGGTTCACGCTGGACAATCGGTTTTGCGCGGTGGCGATGTCGATAGCGCCTTGTTCAACTTGCTGACGCAGATGTCCGGCGTAGTCCAGCAAGGTCTGCCGATCAATCCGCCGCGCATCGTTAAACTCTGGTCCATCCTCCGAACGACACCAGCGTACAAACGCTTGCCACCGATCACTGTGAGCTTTGACCGTGCCGTAGTGCCCGTCGCCAAATAGGTCGCGCAACGCCTGCGGTCCGACATAGCTCAGCTGCCGGCCATAACCAAAATTGCGCCCATCCCGCCTACCGACCAATGCCATGACCGAGCTCCTCTCGAAGCCAAACCGTTGAAACCTTCCCTCACGTCATCCCGCCAAGAATGTTGAGTGTTATCAGGGATCAAGGCCCCTGCGGCCTGTGAGGGTTGTCCACTGACGCGGGACTGACGGCTCTTTACGACCGGGAGCTTGGGCATCTCATGATCTGGTCTCCTGAACACTTCCAAGGAAGTGGGCGGGTGGAGGCTGCATTGGCTGACGAGACCAACGCCGCGAGATCGTGAGTCGGGTGAAGGCAGTGACGCGATGACCGGGGCACGCCTGACTGTCAGTCAGGTGCAGTCCATTCCTTGGGCTGCGGCACCATCATCTGCATCGCTGTTGCTGGTGACTTCGGTGTTTGTCACGCTGATTGTCACGAGGGGGAATGCCACAAAGCCTTGTACGAGTTGGGCTGCAGCAGCGGTAGGAGCGCCCGTCTCTTTCCGGGAGAAAGAGACGGGCGCAGGTTGGCGCAAGGAAATGGCCAAGCAGATAGGTTGCTGCAAGGCAGCTATGAAAGGGGGAAGTTGCCGCAGTGGGCACACTGGTAAAAGTAGGCATCCATCACATCGCTGTGAGCGTGCGAGCCGCCGGACGCTAATCGCACTTTGGGAGAACCACCACGGTGTGGCGTAGCCTTAAAGGTTCTGGCTACCTGGGTTGCTGTCAACGACAGCGCTTGCCCGATCTTTTCTACGCCTGTGGATAATTTGGGTCAAGGCTCGAATTTTCGGGAACTCTGCAGCTGTGGATGAAATTATCCACCGGTGGAAATCAGTGGTTTTCCACAGACAGTTGCGTGGGCTTTAGATTTTTTAAATGAGGTCCATCCAAGCAGGGCGGCTTTGCAGCCCCGCTTGGATGGACCCGCGTGGAAGGGCGGACTGCGGTGATCTCATTGGCTTACCCACGTTTGGATGCGCCACGGCTATTTTGTAGGGCGGTAATGTTGTCACCGACCGGGTGAGCGAATTCGTGGGGCGTCACATGCCCATGGCGGTTGGCGTCGATGTAGTTGCTCCACCACGCCATGATCAGCCGGCGCTGCTCCAGAAATTCAGCTTTGTGGATATACGCGGCGCGCACACGGTTGCGTTCCTTGTGGCTCATTTGTCTTTCGATGGCTGCGTCGGTCCATAACCCGGACTCAAGCAGGGCGCTACAGGCCATGGTCCTGAAGCCGTGGCCGCACACGTCCTTGCTGGTGTCATAGCCGACGTTGCGGAGCATGGTGTTCACCGTGTTCTCGGACATGGGCTTCCAGTACTTGTGGTCGCCCGGTAGCACCAACTCTGAAAAGCGACTGAGGCTGCGCAGGCGCTCCAGTATTTCGATGACCTGCGGCGATAGCGGAACCATTTGAATGTCGCCGTTCATTTTGGTCCCGCGTGTGGAGTTGCGTACCCCTTCAATCGGTGCGCGCGTATCTGGGATTTCCCACATGGCGCGTTGAAGGTCGAACTCACTCCATCTAGCGAAGCGTAGTTCGCTGGAGCGGACGAATACATGCAACGTCAACAGGACGGCAAGGCGCGTCAGCTCGCGACCGTTGTAGTTGTCGATGTGTTGTAGCAGTTCGGGTAGGCGGTTGAGGGATAGGGCCGGGCGATGGACTGTGCGCGGCGCGTGAATCGAGCCTGCCAAATCCAGTGCAGGATTCATGGTGATCTGCCGAGCTCTTTTGGCCCCGCGCATGATGGTGGATAAGTAGTTCTGTACCCTTAACGCCACATCCATGGTGCCGCGTTCCTTGATGCGCTGGGTGATTTCTAGCAGGTCGTGGGTATCGAGTTCGGCGATGGGTCGTTGGCCGATCAGCGGGAAGACGTGGGTACGCAGTCGGCTCATCACGGTTTTTGCGTGTCCTTCGGTCCAGCGACGGGACATGTCGGCGTGCCACTCCAGAGCAACGGTTTCGAAAAGCAGTGCCGCCCGTTGGGCTACGATCTTGGCCTTCTTCTTTTCTTCCATTGGGTCGAGGTTGTCGAGCAGCAACGCCTTGGCTTCGTCTCGCTTACGTCGTGCGACGGAAAGGGTAACGATGGGGTAATTGCCGATGATGAGCGTGCCTTCCTTGCCGCTGGGCTTGGTGTACTTCAAGCGCCAGGTCTTCACGCCATTGGGTTTGACGAAAAGGTACATGCCTCCGCCGTCGAACAGTTTGTAGGCGCGTTCGCGGGTTTTGGCCGTGCGGCATTGCAGGTCGCTGAGGGGGATCGCAAGACGTGGCATAGGGGTACGCGCTCCTGACCGGGAAATCGCAGTACCCCTAACATACCCTCGGGGAAGGGGGATTTTGTTGGATCCCGACGGAGGGTCCTGGAACGAAAAAACCCGCCAAAGGGCGGGTTTTCGGGGCTTCCAGAGCATTCAGTGGAATGCAATGGAGCCTAATGTGGTGCCGGCACCAGGAATCGAACCCGGGACCTACTGATTACAAGTCAGTTGCTCTACCATCTGAGCTATACCGGCGTGTCAGGGCGACGATTATAGCGATTGGTTGGCTTCTGTAAACCCCTGAATTCTGACTATTTTTGTTCGGGCTTCAGGTCAGGCGCGCAGCAGGGTTTTCTTGAGTTTCTGAATGGCTTTCCAGGTTCGACTGTTTTGCATTGCGCGCAGCTGTGCTTCGGCCTGTTCGGCGCGTTGCAGGGCGGCGGCGAGCTGGTGTTCGGCGTCGCCGATGGGGTGGCTGAAGTTGTGGCCTTTGCAGAACTGGAATTCGTCCAGGTTGCACGGCGGGATGTCGAAGGCGGGTTTGAGGTTCAGGTGTTCTTCGGCGAGGTAGTAGGTGTTGATGCCATCGAACAGGATGGATTGGTAGCCGGCGTCAATGACGAGGTTTTCCCAGGTCTGGTCGCGGTCCCAAGGGGTTTCGATGAGGATTACCCATGGTCGCCATTGGGTGAAGTCCATGCCACGCAGGACGGTTTCTTCGTGGCCTTCGACATCGATTTTGAGGAAGTGGATGGCGCGGCCCTGGGCGTGTTCTTCGCAGATGGAGGTCAGGGTGCGGGACTTGATCGTTTGGCTGCGCACGTCCATGCCGGCGTCTTTGTGCATTTTGGCCATGGCCGGGTCGAGGGTCGAGAGGCCGGTGCCGGCGATGCCGTAGAAGGTCAGGTCGTCAGCACTTTCCCCGGCCGCGCACTGCAGGTTGGTGTCTTTGGGGCGTTGCTGGCAAAGGGCTTGGTAGTAGTTGGGCATCGGTTCGATGTTGATGCCGGTCCAGCCGTGGTCGTAGAACGCCTTGGTGACCGAGTCATGGGTGGGATGGTTTGCCCCGACGTCGATGTAGAAGCCGTTCTCGACGGTTTTGAGGGCGCGCCACAGGCGTATGTCTTCGAAATTCTGTGCGTAGGAAATGAAAGTCACTGGCGCATCCTGTCGGAAGAATGTTCTTGTTCGTGGCCGCGTATGCTGGCGCCCTGGCGTTTGTGTATATCAAGAGAAGTGCAGCGGTGCAATTTCCCCTGTCTGCGGTCCGGGATTAGGCATTTATGTCGTTTTGATTAAATGCTTATGCACAATGCCATCGGCAGCGCACTGGGTTTAGGTCGAATTTGTGGATCCGTTCTCATTTGTCCGCAAATGCCTGTTTTTTCGATTTTTTATCCAAGTGTACAAAAAATAAACAATATGGTTTTAGCCCTGAAACTGGCATGAATATTGGATCCACGATAATTCCATCAACAGAGTTATCCACAGGTCGAATGTGTTTAAGCGCGTTCGGCCAGGAGCAGGAAATTACGTGGTGTGAGCGGGGTGTCGCAGAAGGTGCCGACGCGGACGCTGTAACCCTGTTCGGCGAGGAAAAGTGCCCGGTCAAGGACCAGCCAAAGTTCCAGCGGACGTCGGAACAGTCCACGCAGTAGCTCAAGGTTGCGGACTTCGGCCAGTCGCTGCCAACCGGCGGCTTCGAGAGCTGGCCAATCTTGCGGGCCGATTGTGGATAACTCTTTTAGCGCGGCCAGGTGATGGCAGTAATCGGCGAAAGGTTTGTCCAGCCAGGCGCTGGGCAGGGAAGGGGTTGGCAGGTACTCGTCCATGCTGCGCAGTTGCCGTTGCAGCAAGTCGAAGCCCAGACGCCGGGCCATGGAGGTGTCGCGTTGACGTCGCACGCGGGCACCGGCGGTAACGGTTTCACTCATGGGCAGCGCGAGGTCGTCGAGGGAAAGCTGTAAGCCGGAGCCTTTGGCGGCTGAGGAAATCGGCGAGTATTGGGCAAGACCGATCCGGTTGTAGCAGCACGGCGCAATGGCGATTTGTTTGCAGCCTGTTGCGCTGGCGAGTTGAATCAATCGCACATGCAAATCACCGCAGGCGTGAAGCGCGACGGGCGTGTGATACGCACTCAGTAAAGCAGCTGCGTCTGCCGCGAGCACATCCTGTTCGATATGCAGTGCGTGCAGGTGATGACGTTGGCTGAGTGCCTGGCCGCTGGTGACCAGTGCCGGGTCGTATTCCAGGCATGTCAGTTGTTGCCCCGCTTGCAGCAGGCGGCGCCCCAGATGTCCCTTGCCCGAGCACCAGTCCAGCCAATGCCGCGGTGCCTCGGAAAACTGTAATCGACTGGCGAAGGCTTCGATCTGTTGCCATTTGCGCCCCGGCACATCGACGTTCAACCGATGGCCGGCCGCTTCAAGCGCGCGTGCGGGCAATTCATCCACGGCACTCAAGGCAACGGACATCGTTGCCAAGCAAGCAAAGGGTTCCGGTGCATTCAGGAGGGCAGGTTGGTTGTGAGCGTTTTCCGCGTCTTCCAGCGTTCGCTCGCGTAGCCATGCGGCTAACTCCGGGTAGGACGCTTCCCAGGGAAGTTGCCGATGAGTGAACGGCCGAGGTTTCCACAGTGCCTGATGCTCTGTCAGAAAAGCATCCAGCGCGGTGAAACGGGCGAGCAGGGCCTCGCCCGTCAACACGCAATCCTCAACGCCCTTGGCAGGCATCGACGCGCAGCCAGCGCTCCAGCAGCTTGAAGCCGCGCACCAGCACATAGGCCATCACCAGGTAGAACATGCCGGCGGCGAAGAAGATCTCCACCGGCAGGTAGGTCCGGGCAATGATGGTGCGGGCCATGCCAGTCAGTTCCAGCAAGGTCACGGTGCTGGCCAGGGCGCTGGCCTTGAGCATCAGGATCACTTCGTTGCTGTAGGCCGGCAGGCCGATGCGCGCGGCGCGCGGCAGGATGATATAGAGCAGCGCTTTGGGTTTGGACATGCCCAGTGCCCGTGCCGCTTCGATCTCGCCCGGTGGAATCGCCTGGATGGCGCCGCGCAGGATCTCGGCGATGTAGGCCGCTGTGTGCAGGGTCATGGTCGCCGTGGCGCACCAGAACGGATCGCGCAGGTACGGCCACATCGAGCTGTTTCGAATCGCGTCGAACTGCGCCAGGCCGTAGTAGACCAGGAACAGCTGARCCAGCAACGGCGTACCACGGAAAAAGAAGATGTAGCCGTAGGGAAATGCCCGCACCCACCACAGGCGCGACGAACGGGCGATGCCCAGTGGAATGGCCAGTAGCAAACCGGCGATCACGGCGATGGCCACCAGTTCCAGGGTCAGGGTCGCGCCCTGGGCCAGTCTCGGCAGCCACTTGATGATGACTTCCCAGTTCATTGGGTGCTCCTCGCGAAGCCGCGAGCGGCGCGTTTTTCCAGGAAGTGCATGCCGGTCATCGCCAGCACCGTCAGGCCCAGGTACATGAACGCGGCCACCATAAAGAAGGTGAACGGCTGTTTGGAGACGGTCACGCCGATTTGCGCATGACGCATGATTTCTTCCAGGCCGATCACCGACACCAGCGCGGTGTCTTTCATCAGGATCATGAACAGGT
>NZ_JBFUIC010000252.1:0-6379 GCF_056402075.1 Pseudomonas sp. P4_C3 | reverse complement strand
TCCTACGGCAACGTCAGCGATACCGCTTACAAGGCCCTGGCTCAATCCGGCGCCAAAGCCATCATCCACGCCGGCACCGGCAATGGCTCGGTATCGTCGCGGGTAGTTCCATCCCTGCAAGCCTTGCGCAAGGACGGCGTGCAGATCATTCGCTCCTCCCATGTCAACGCCGGTGGCTTTGTATTGCGCAACGCCGAACAGCCTGACGATAAATACGACTGGGTCGTGGCCCACGACCTGAACCCGCAAAAGGCCCGTATCCTGGCGATGGTCGCGCTGACCAAGACCAACGACAGCAAAGAGCTGCAGCGGATGTTCTGGGAATACTGATTTGCCCTCGCCCGACCGATCCGGTCGGGCACCCCATGCGCCATTCGCCAGCCTTGGCGAGTGGCTGCCGCTGGATCTGACAAAAAAACTCCCTTCGCCTTATGCCAAACGGAACAAATCGCTGTCAGACGATTTTCTTGATTTTTAAGCAGTTGCGAAATGGCCTACAGTTAAATACTGTATGCACGTACAGCTTAATAAGGATAATTCCGTGGACACCACCTCCTCCTCTCCTGACACCTATGTACGCATGGGCCTGCGCGTTCAGAAAATCATCAACTCTCCCACCGCACAAAAGGCCAGGGCAGCACTGATCTTCCGCCTTCCTGACGAGCCGGTGGATGAATGGGAACGCTTGCTGGARGARATCGMCGAAAACGACAACGTCACCCTCGCCTAYCGCGACGATGGCGGYGTGCAGATTTTCTGGGTYKTGCCGAAGGAAGAYTGAGTCGATGAGTGCCCGCTGGTTTGCTTTGCTGTTCCTGTTTTTTGTCATGGGCGCGCAAGCCGACGCCCCGCGCACCTTCACCGAAGCGAAAAAGGTGGCGTGGAAGCTCTACGCGCCCCAATCCACCGAGTTTTACTGTGGCTGCAAGTACACCGGCAACCGGGTGAACCTTGCCGCCTGCGGTTACGTGCCACGTAAAAATGCCAAACGCGCATCCCGCATCGAATGGGAGCATATCGTTCCTGCCTGGCAGATCGGCCATCAACGCCAGTGCTGGCAAGAAGGTGGCCGCAAGAACTGCACCCGCTACGACCCGGTTTACCAAAAGGCCGAGTCCGATCTGCACAACCTGGTGCCCAGCATTGGCGAGGTCAATGGCGATCGCAGCAACTTCAGCTTCGGCTGGCTGCCCGAGCAGTCGGGGCAATATGGTTCCTGCCTGACCCAGGTCGACTTCAAGGCCAGGAAAGTCATGCCCCGCCCGTCCATCCGCGGCATGATCGCCCGAACGTACTTCTACATGAGCAAGCAGTATGGTTTACGTCTGTCGAAACGGGATCGGCAACTGTACGAAGCGTGGGACAAAACCTATCCGGTTCAGGCCTGGGAACGGCAACGCAACCAGAGCGTGGCGTGTGTCATGGGGCGCGGCAACGAGTTCGTCGGCCCGGTAAACATGAAGGCCTGCGGTTGAATCCAGGCGACACCTGAAACAAAAAAGGCCTCGGGACTAACCACCCGAGGCCTTTTTTGTTTCTTCAACGTCTGCGCTACTGAATGTTATTGAGCGGCCGGACGCTCAAGCACCAGCAATTCGATGTTCTGTTTCTTCGCGCGAGTGAGCGCGGCACGGACTTCATCCTGTTTGGCTTCGGCCTCGGCTTTCGAATTGAACGGCCCCATCAGGATTCGTGTATTGCCATTTTCCTTGACGACGCTGGACATGAAGCTGTGCTCGATCAGCCAGCCACTCAAATCGCTGACCGCCTGAGGGGTTTCACCTCGCACTTCAAGATCCCATTGCGGGCCGGACACCGCCGCGGGTACGGCAGCCATGGCCGGTTCAGGCTTCGGCGCATCCACACTACTGCCCTCGCCACATCCCGCCAGCGCCAATATCGCGATTACCAAAACCATTTTGCGCACGGCGTTTCCCTCTAAATCCATAAAGCAGGGATTTTAACATCCATGAATACTTCGCGAGTGCCGTAAAATGGGCTCAAAACAACGAGAATGATGGTTGCGGCCTCTGTATAGTTACGCCTTGGGAATTAATGCCGCATCTGCACGTCAGAAAGAGGCACCCAAACCGCGAGACTTCGCACTAATCTATACGTACCACCGACCTCTGCACTGTCCGAATCAGGTGCCCCACAAAGCAATCAAGGAGAAGACCATGCTGATACTCACCCGCAAAGTCGGTGAAAGCATAAACATTGGTGATGACATTACGATCACCATCCTGGGCGTAAGCGGCCAGCAAGTCAGGATCGGCATCAACGCCCCGAAGGACGTTGCAGTGCATCGTGAAGAAATTTATCAGCGCATTCAGGCTGGCCTGACCGCCCCGGAAAAGCCGCAACCCTGAATCCTGTTGCAGTCAGTAGCCAGCCCGTTCAGTCCGGAATCACGGCTGGCTAAAGATTCGGCATTGCATCGCTTCCGCCTGCTTTCCACACAAGCCTCCAGGGTTCGATACTAGCGACAAGCTCAACGCTCTGGCTGTCAGACATTTCTGGTTCACCCCACGGAAGTACGCGTTAGCTGCGTGATCAACCAAACATCACGCCACGCGCCATACCAGTCGCCGCCACCACCATCAGCAGCACCAGCAGCGCCTCGACATGACTGATCCGCGCAAATAGCTTCGCGCGGCCTGTATCGATCGCCACTTTACGGGCAAGCGCTATCCGCCATTTGATCAGCGTCACCATTGGCGCAATCTCCAGCAGCAAGATCAGGACGAACAGCGTCATCTTCAGATGAAACAGCGGCTGATGCAGGTAATAGTCCGTGCCTTTCTCGTACCCGCCAAAGGCTCGCATCCCCCCGCTGACCAGCAAAACGACAGCTGAAATACCCCAGATATTGTCCGCCATCAGAACACTGCGCACTTGCGCGGCCCCATCGGCCAAACGCCGAAAAGCTGTGCCTCGAACCAACACCGCCCAAAATCCCAAGGCAAATGCCAAAAGATGAACCGCCGCTAGAAACCAGTGAGTCAGCATCGAGAAACTCCTGCCAGGTCGAAGTTGTATGAGCCTGTCAGTAGTAGCCCATGAAATGGCTGCTTGCACGGCATCTGCGGACATTGTCCGGAACACAAATGACAGACCGACTAGACTCCATTGCGCTGGTATTGAGTGTCCGTGACAGTACCGGCCCCAACGACAACTCACTCTCACCGCATTGAACTGAGTAAACAAAATCATGTGTGAATCATGTGATTCAAGCTCTGCTTCAAACACAACAGGCCGTCGTCGTTTTCTTCAACTTGCCGGATTGGGCGCAGGCGCCCTGCTGCTGACCGGCACACTGCCCGGCAAGCTCATCCAGGCAGCCGAAAAAGCGTCAGCCCCACCCAAACCTCAAAACGTAATCAGTCCCGATATGGCGCTGAAAAGACTGATGGAGGGCAATGAACGATATGTAAGCGGTACTTCCACTACACACGATTTCAAGGCTGAGCGAGAGGCCCTGGTGTCCGGTCAAAATCCGTTCGTGGCAGTACTGAGCTGCTCCGACTCGCGGATCGCCCCGGAATATGCGTTTGATACCGCGCGAGGCGATCTTTTCTCCATCCGCGTCGCGGGCAACTTCGTGACCCCGGAAGGCCTGGCCAGTCTTGAATACGGGGTTGCCGTACTGGGCGCACCGCTGATTCTCGTACTCGGTCATGAGAGCTGTGGCGCCATCGAGGCAGGCATCAAGGCCGTCAAGGATCAGACGATTTTCCCCGGCCATATCCCGAAACTGACTGACGCACTCAAGTCGGCAATCGAGACAGTGCTGAAGCAACCCGGGAGCTTGATGGAAAACGCCACCGCGCAAAACGTCAAAAACTCTGTCAACAGCCTGAAACAGGCCTCGCCATTGCTGACAGATGCGCAGAGCAAGGGCAAGTTGAAGATAGTGGGAGGCATTTATCGCCTGGCAAGCGGCAAGGTAGAGTTGATCGTTTGAACCGCAACACGCACATCGCCTGCATCGGAGCACAACCCCGCATGCAAAGAGCCCAGCGCGATGGCTGGGCTCTGTTTATTTTCGATTTTCCATCATTTTGTCGGCGAGGGCTTTAGCCCTCTCGATCAACAGGTTCTGCCTGTCTTCGTGCGTAGCACCGCCCACAATCGGGGCAGTCAGATTGCTTTCCGCAATCAATGCAGTGCAGAAGTATTGATCCCAAACAGCCTTGTCCACAGATGCCTGCTTGCTGATTTGATCGACGTTCATAGGCGGCTCCTTTCGATGAGGCAGCCCCACCAGTTTACGCCTGAATGGCAAAGAATCCGGACTATCATCCACAGTGGCCCGCCATTCGTCGCCTACGAAAACACAACGAAGAACTCACCCACATCCGCGGCTTGAGGATTGCTAAGATCGCGCGTAGCAGCGGCCGGAACAACATGATTCTGACGCAGTAGCCATTCAACCAATGCTTAAGGACTCCAGCGATACGCTTGGCCAGTCACCAGGAGATGTAACGTGTCAACGCTCAACGAAATCGCAATGAACCACGCAAGAATGGCTAGGGAAAAGGCAGCAGAATCGACCGAACCGAGCGAGCGGCAGCTCCAGATTGTAGGAAGCATCGAGGTACCGTCCATTGAAGTACAGCAGAACATCCCACTGCACCTGATCGCGGGAGTGCAGGAGGGACATCTTGCCCATGCGACGGGTTTCGCGCTCTGACCTTTTATGAGGCAGGCGACACCCGGATCGATGTATCCGGCAACAGCTGCGCAGCGATCGGCATGCGGACGTATGCGTGGGGAGCCACCAGAGAACCAAATACCGGGACGTGCCTGCTCGAGATGCAGGCGTCTTCGCAAATCATGGCAAGGTCTGCTCTTGCTGGATGTATTGCAACCCGAGAAGCCTCGGTGAGCTCACCATGCAGGAGCTGCGAGCTGACCTTCCCATTCAAGAGTGACAGCAGAACCCGGCCGCCACGCCGCTTATTGATTGATAGCTAAAAGCTACTTCACGACATACCTCGTGCCGTGTGGATCGTTGAGTTTTGCCTGCAATATCCCCCACTCGCGCTGAATGATCGAGTAAGGAATAAAGATGCTGATCCTCTCAGCCTCCTTTACGCCGGAGTGAGTGCTCACATCGTTCAGAGTGGTTGAGTAGAAACCGATATTGATGCCGACAATACAGCCGTCACTGGTGAGGACCGGCCCACCCGACATGCCCTTGACCAGCGGGGCATCATGGATGGCATAGAGATCACCGCTGTGTTCGTCGGCATTGACGAAAGGCGTTTGATACACCTTGCCTTTCCCGGTAGTGGTCATGAGGTAAGGACTCGTCCCAACGGCAGTGATGCTCTCGCCCACACGCGGTGCGCGCCATGAYGGGTAGCGGCCGCTGGCCTTGTGCTGGATGAAGACGAGATCGCAGCCTGTACTGCAGCTGTACTTCACGTTGGGGATGAACGGAGTGTGGCGGGTGGTTACCGCATAGTCATCGTTCCATTGCACGGCCGAGGCCACGTATAGATACGGTGCGGGAAACCCCGAGTGGACTAAAAAGTATGAATCATTGGCAGGACCCGAAAAGTCGGGTTTTACGATGCCGTTGCATCCTGCAGTTACAGCTCCAATTAAAAAGTAGGCCATGATCTTGATCATGATATATCACCGACTTAATTGGGAGAATGCGACTGTTTTTTGTTGTCATTATTTTGGCTTTTGTCGGATTGCAGTACTCCTCGCCGCTTGCTCTAGTTGGACGTTTTCTTACTTATGGCTGAGATTGTAATGACGCGTATGAATAAATCGTGCTAAGGCCAATCGCTTTTCGATCAACTTCAAAGTTCAAATATTTGGCGCCTGAAAATTGTTAAAGACGAGAGAAAAAACCAGGCGTTGCTATCGACGCCTTCGTTAATGGCACCAACGATCATGGAAAGCGGTGCCTACCTGAATCAATCGCTATGCCCGTCACCCACAAGAGCGACAAGTGCAAGCGGTCGCGGTCGCGGTCGCGGTCGCAAGCGCAAGAAGATTTACATCGGGCACCTATACAACAGGCAATTCGCCAATAGCAAACCCGGACCGTTTCAATATCGACGGAACGGGTTTTAGCGGTAGTACCAAGTCAACTAACCTTTCTAAAGAGCAGTCATCCATAGCCGGCAATCCAGACACTACCGGAGTTAAAGGCATGGTTATTCCTCACTGTTTTATTGATACGTCCAGGCACCAGGATATTAAGCCGTCACTGACAGGGTTAATGGTAAAAACACTGGAGCCTGGCTGCATGCGCTGTTATGTAGTGGGCACTACGAACATCACGATTGAATATCGGGTGGTAACACCGGCTATAGGGGGGATCATGAGTATCACCGTACAAACGACGGCGCAGTAACGC
>NZ_JBFUIC010000251.1:0-6396 GCF_056402075.1 Pseudomonas sp. P4_C3 | reverse complement strand
AACCACTGTRGGAGCGAGCTTGCTCGCGATGGCGGCCTCCCGGACAACACACATCCAGAGGTTGCTGCAATGCACTTCGACCTGACCGACCTGCGCCTGTACCTGAACATCCTCGACACCGGCAACATCACCGCCGGCGCCGCACGCAGCCATTTGTCCCTGGCAGCGGCCAGCGCACGCATCCGTGCCATGGAGTCGTCGTTGGGCACCGGGTTTCTCGAACGGGGTCGCCGGGGCGTCACGCCCACAGCCGCAGGCAAAGTCTTGGCGCAACACGCCCGGGTCCTGCTGCAACAGGCCGAACGCCYGCAACAGGAACTGGCCGAATACGCCCAGGGCGTCAAAGGCCAGGTGCGGCTGCTGTGCAACACCACGGCGATCACCGAGTACCTGCCAGAGTTGCTCGCGGATTTCCTGCGTAGCCATCCCAACCTCGACATCGACCTGCAGGAACTGCCCAGCACCCGCATCACCCACGCCTTGCGCCAGGGGGCGGCGGACCTGGGCATCGTTTCCGACGCGGTGGACACCGATGACCTGCAAACCCGACCGTTCCGCGATGATCCGCTGGTGTTGATCATGCCCCGGGAACATCCCTTGGCTCATGCGACCTCAGTGAGCTTCAGCGACACGCTGCATCACGACTACGTCAGCCTGAATGCCAACAGCGCCTTGGCGGTTTACCTGGAAGAGCAGGCACTGCACGCCGGCCTGCGCATGCAGATCCGCATCCGCGCCGATGGCTTCGATGGCGTGATGCGCATGGTCGCCCGAGGGGCGGGGCTGGCAATCGTACCGCTGGCCGCGGTCGAACGCAGGTCAGGCGGACAGCCCCTCAAAAGCCTCGCCCTGCAAGAACCCTGGGGCCAACGCAAACTGCTGCTCTGTGCCCGGGACTTCGCCGCATTACCCGGCTATGCCAAGGCCCTGCTGCACGCCTTGACTCTCCCCTGAGGGACAGACTTTATCCTTGAGGTTTGATCCTCAAGGACAGCGATGATGGGCAAACGAATACTGGTGATCCTCGGGCATCCGTCCGGCAACAGCTTCTGCGCCGCCCTCGCCGAACGTTACACGCAGTCGGCAGTGCGCGCCGGGCATGAGGTGCGTCAGTTGTTTCTCGGCACAATGAATTTTGACCCGGTGCTGCGTGAAGGCTATCAACAGGTCCAGCCGCTGGAGGCCGACTTGCGTAACGCCCAGGCCGACATCCTGTGGGCCGAACAACTGACGCTGGTTTATCCGATCTGGTGGGGTGGAATTCCGGCCTTGCTCAAGGGCTTTTTCGACCGGGTGTTCTTGCCGGGTTTTGCTTTCAAGTATCGCCAGGGCAAAGCCTTTCCCGACAAACTCCTGCGCGGCCGAACCGCCCACCTGCTGGTGACCATGGACACACCGCCCTGGTACTACCGATGGATCTACCGCATGCCCGGTTTGCATCAGGTCCGCAAAACCACGCTGGAATTCTGTGGCATCAAGCCAACCCGAACCCTCACCTTCGGGCCAATTCTCGGCGCCAGCGCAGACCGGCATGCGGCCTGGTTACGGCAAGCCGAAGCTATCGCCAGCGGGTGAGTCTGTCGATAATGCACCGAGCTTTACCCTCGGAGAAAAGGACCTTCCCATGTACATCGGCCAAGCCGCGCAACGTTCCGGAACCACTGTCAAAGGCATCCGCCACTACGAGTCGATTGGCCTGCTGCCTGCCGCTCGCCGCCAGGGCAAGTACCGCATCTATGACCAGCACAGCGTCGAACTGCTGATTTTCATCAAATGTGCGCAGCAGCTGGGTTTCAGACTCAAGGAATTGCAGTCAATCTTCGCCGGACATCTGGGCCCACAGTTGCCATGGGAACGGGCACATCAGGTCATCGCCAGCAAAAAACAGGAAATCGGCGAACGGATAGCGGCGCTGTCGCAACAGCACTCGCAATTGGTCGAGTTCGAGAACAGCCTCGAACAATCCCGGCTCGACTGTCCACTGAACCGTATTTGAGGGTCGTGCGTTTCTGGACAGCTCAGTGTCGAGCACAGACAACTGATGGTTGGGCAGGCGCTATAGGGTGCGACTTCAGTTCTTGAGCCCACTGCCCGGAGTCATCATGACCGCACCGATTACCGTTCTTCGCGACACCCACCCGTTGCCCGTGCTCGACGCCTGCAAATGGGAAAAACTCGAAGGCGACCCGCACACCGTCAACCTCAACGCCTACACGAGTGAAGATGGCAGCAAGATCATGGGCACCTGGATCTGCACGCCGGGCAAGTGGTACGTGGAATATGTGAAGTGGGAGTATTGCCATTTCCAGGAAGGCTACTGCGTCATCACCCCGGAAGGCATGGCGCCGATCCACCTGCGCGCCGGTGACATTTTCGTCGTTGAGCCCGGGATGAAAGGCACCTGGGAAGTGGTGGAAACCGTGCGCAAATATTTCGTGTTTGCCTGATACAAAAAAACCGGGGGATCACCCGACGTGATCTCCCGGTCAAAAAGTCCATAGGTAAACGCCGTACCCTGTGGGAGCGAGCTTGCTCGCGATAGCGGACGGTCAGTCACTTCATTGTTGAAGCTACCGCCGTCATCGCGAGCAAGCTCGCTCCCACAGGTTTTCCACCGGTCCTCTATTGCGGTTTGCGATAACCATTGATGATCGCCGAGAAGTCCTGCCCACCCTCCCCACGCAAACTCATCGCCTGATACAACTGCTGCGCCACCGCGCCGAGTACCACCGGTTGGTGCGCCTGACGCGCCGCTTCAGTGGCCAGCCCCAGATCCTTGAGCATCAGTTCGGCCCCAAAGCCGCCGGTGTAACCGCGCGACGCCGGTGCTGTTTCAACGATGCCCGGCCACGGGTTGTACATCTCCGAACTCCAGCAACGCCCGGTGGAACTGTTGATGATGCCCGCCAGCACCTTGGTGTCGATGCCCAGGGCATCGCCAAGCGCCATGGCTTCGCTGACGCCGACCATGGAAATCCCCAGCAGCAGGTTGTTGCAGATTTTAGCGATTTGCCCGGTGCCGACCTCACCACAATGGACGATGTTGCGGCCCATTTGCGCCAGTATCGGTTGCAGGGTGGCGAACAGTTCGGGAGTGGCGCCGACCATGAAGGTCAGCGTCCCGGCGGCTGCACCACCGGTGCCGCCAGAGACCGGTGCATCGGCCATGGCCACGCCCTGTTTGGCCGCGGCGGCGGCCACGTCCCGCGCGGTCTGTGGATCGATGGTGCTGCAATCCACGGCCGGTACACCTTTGCCGATACCGGCGAGCACGCCGTCTTCACCCAGCCACACGCTGCGTACATGCACCGCGGCAGGCAGCATGGTGATCACCAGTTCGGCGCCCTCTGCCGCTTCACGGGCCGATGCACTGATACTGCCGCCCAGTTGTTCCAGTTCCGCCAACACGGCTTTGTTCAGGTCCACCAGGCGCAGTGCATGGCCGGCCTTGATCAGGTTGCGCGCCATCGGCGCGCCCATGTTGCCCAGACCGATAAAAGCGATTTTCATGTCCGGCTCCTTAACGCAGGTTGATGGTGGTGTTCACACCGTCGTTGACGCTGTCGTCATCGAACCAGCGGCTGGTGACGGTCTTGGTCTGAGTGTAGAACTGCACCACTTGCTTGCCGTACGGGCCGAGGTCGCCAAGCTTGGAACCGCGCGAACCGGTGAAGCTGAAGAACGGCACCGGCACCGGAATCGGGATGTTGATACCGACCTGGCCGACGTCGATTTCGTTCTGGAATTTACGTGCCGCCGCGCCGCTCTGGGTGAATAGGCCCGTGCCGTTGCCGAACGGGTTGGCGTTGACCAGGGCAATGGCCTCGTCGAGCGTATTAACTTCCAGCACCACCAGCACCGGGCCGAAGATYTCCTGGGTGTAGATCTGCATGTCGGTGGTCACGCCGGAGAACAGGGTCGGGCCGACAAAGTTGCCCTTCTCGTAACCGGGAACCGAGATCTCGCGACCGTCCAGCTCCAGTTTCGCGCCTTCCTTGATGCCGCTTTCGATCAGGTCGAGAATCCGCGCCTTGGCCTTTTTCGAGATCACCGGGCCGACATCGGTGCCCGGCTCGCTGCCGGCATTGACCTTGAGCTTTTGCGCCAGCGCCTTCAGATCCGGCAACCATTGCTTGGCCGCGCCCACCAGCACCACCACCGAGGTGGCCATGCAGCGTTGACCGGCGGCACCGAAGCCGGCACCCACCAGCGCATTCAGCGCTTGTTCGCGATTGGCGTCCGGCAGTACCACGGCGTGGTTCTTGGCGCCCATCATCGATTGCACGCGCTTGCCGTGTTTGCCGGCCAGGTCATAGACATGAGTACCGACGGCGGTTGAACCGACGAAGGAAACTGCCTTGATGTCCTTATGGGTGCAGAGCCCGTCCACCACGTCCTTGCCGCCATGCACGACGTTGAGCACACCGGCCGGAATGCCCGCCTCGATCGCCAGCTCCACCAGCAGCATGGTCGACATCGGGTCCTGTTCGGACGGCTTGAGCACGAAGGTGTTGCCACAGGCGATGGCCATCGGGAACATCCACAGCGGAATCATCGCCGGGAAGTTGAACGGAGTAATGCCTGCGCACACGCCGATCGGTTGGCGCAGGGTGTAGGTATCGACGCCACCGGCGACGTTTTCAGCGAATTCGCCCATTTGCAGGCTGCCGATGGAGCAGGCGTGCTCGACCACTTCCAGCCCACGGAAAATGTCGCCTTCGGCGTCGGCAATGGTCTTGCCCTGCTCGGCACTCAGGACTGCGGCGATGCGCTTGGAGTGTTCGCGAATCAGCGCCTGGAGCTTGAGCATGATGCGCATCCGCGCGCCGATCGGGGTCAGCTTCCAGGTCTGGAAAGCGCGATGGGCTGCGCTGATGGCCGCGTCGACTTCTTCGGCGGTGGCAAACGGCACTTTGGCCAGCACTTGCTGGGTCGCCGGGTTGATGATGTCGTGCCATTCGGTGGTCTTGGATTCGACCCACTCGCCGTCGATCAACAGCTTGACCTTCTGCACGGTGGTTTCGTTGGGCGTGAGCGATGCGTTCATGTGGGTCTCCAGATCTTTGCTTTTTTTATTGAGAGCTATCTTGGGAGCCGGGGCGAGATAGTCGCCCTGAGATGAGCCATGTGCCGCGAATTGGTTAACGGACTGTTTTTGGAGTATAGATGTGCAAACTTCTAATAAGAACGCACATAAAAACCGGTCCAACATGCAAAAAAACATCACCTCCCTCGGCTCATTGAACTGGGATGACCTCAAGTTTTTCCTTGAAGTCGCCCGCACCCGCAAGGCCAGCACCGCGGCCAAGCGCCTTGCGGTGGACTACACCACGGTGTCGCGACGCATCAGCTCCCTGGAAACCGCGTTGGGCACATTGCTGTTCGAAAAATCCCGGACCAACGGCTTTATCCTGACCGCCGAAGGCCAGCGGTTGATGGGGTATGCCGAGTCGATCGAAAGTACCCTGCACATGGCGTGCGAGCAGGTTTCCGGGTCTGGCGTGGCACTATCGGGTCACGTGCGCATGGGCTGCACCGAAGGCTTCGGCAGCTTTTTCATCACGCCGCAGCTGAGCCACTTCGTCGACACCTATCCGGCCATTTCGGTGGATATCCTGCCGCTGCCGCACTTCATCAGYCTGTCCAAGCGCGAGGCCGACATTGTCATCGCTCTGGAGCGTCCGGAGCATGGCCCGTACGTCTGCTGCAAACTATGCGACTACCGATTGCAGCTGTATGCGACCCAGGATTATCTGGACAACCACCCGCCGATCCGCAAACCAGCCGATTTGGCCAAGCATTCATTTATCAGTTACGTCGACGACCTGGCCTTCAGCTCGGAGCTGTTGTACCTGGCCAACGTATTGCCCGGCGCCAGCGCCAACCTGCGCAGCACCAGCGTGATCGCGCAGTTCGTGGCCGCGCAGCAAGGACGCTCACTGGCGATCCTGCCGTGCTTCCTCGCCACCCAGGACCCGCGCCTGCTGCCGGTGTTGCCGCAGGAAATCAATATCACCCGACAATTCTGGATGTACTGCCGCGAAGACCTGCGCAAGCTCAAGCGGATCACCCTGTTATGGGATTACATCCGCGAGGTCACCGAGCAGAATCAGGGTCTGCTGATGGGCGAAAGCCGGGAGATGCTGTTTGCCGATTAGTGACCTTTCAGCCTGTCGGCTCGCTGGCTTCCTTTAGCTCCAGCATCAGCCCGCTCAAGCGTTTGACCCGGCGTTTCACCGCCTCTTCAAACACGCCCGCACGCGACTCGATCAAGGTGAACCAGTCCTTGGCCCGGGTAATGCCGGTGTAGATCAGTTCCTTGGTGAGCACTGGATTCAAGGCATCAGGAAGAATCAATGCGGTATGCGCGAACTCCGAGCCCTGGGATTTATGCAC